>JAJYZK010000308.1 GCA_021799945.1 Acidobacteriota bacterium | reverse complement strand
TGCACGCCCGCTCCGCGCACCAGTCCCTCCAGCTTTCTGGCCGTATCCACCAGCTCCTTTACCTGCTCCTCCCGAGCATAGGCCTCTTGCAGCGGCGGCGAATCTTCCAACGCCTTCTCAATGGTGACCCCGATGGTGGAGGGCACCATCTTGGCGATGCGGTCCACCTCCCCATAGGGCAGGTCCAGCGCGCGGCCTACGTCTTTGATCGAGGCCCGCGCCGCCATGGTGTTGAAGGTGATGATCTGCGCCACCTGCTCGCGGCCGTATTTCCGGGTTACGTAATCAATCACCTCTCCGCGCCGGTTCATGCAGAAGTCGATGTCGATATCCGGCATGGAGACGCGCTCCGGATTCAGAAATCGCTCGAAGAGAAGCTCATTCTGCAGCGGATCGATATCGGTGATCTCCATGGCGTAGGAAACCAGAGAGCCGGCGGCCGATCCACGGCCCGGGCCGACGGGAATGCCCGCATCTCGCGCATACTTGATAAAGTCCCACACAATCAGGAAATAGCCGGCAAACTTCATCTTCTGGATGCAGTCGATCTCCCGCTCCAGACGCTCCTCATAATCGGAGATCGGGCGGCGCAGCAAATTGCGCCCTTCCAGATGCCGGATCGCCGTTTCCAGGCGCTTCCGGAATCCCGCGCGGCAGATTTCGGCAAAATAGCTGTCGATCGTACGGCCCGGAGGCACCGCGAACTCCGGAAATGGATTCTCCACCTTGCTCAATTTCAGGCAGCAGCGCTCGGCGAACTGCATGGTCCGGGCCACGACCTCGGGAGCATGCGGAAAGAGCCTTTCCATCTCCGCCGCCGACTTCACGTAGAACTGGTCGCTATCGAACTTGAACCGCTTGGGATCGTGGATGGAGCCCGCCGTCTGCACGCAGAGCAGAACCTCGTGCGCGTGGTGGTCGTCTTCGCAGAGATAGTGGCTGTCGTTGGTGGCCACCAGAGGAATCTCCAACTCCCTTTCCAGGCGGAAAAGGTCGGCATGGATCTTTTTTTCCAGCTCCAGACCCTGGTCCTGGATTTCGAGATAGAAGTTTCCCCGCCCGAAAATGTCCTGGTATTGGGCCGCGGTCGCTTTGGCGGCCTGGTAGTTGCCGGCCATCAGATCGCCGCACAGCTCTCCGGCCAGACAGCCGGAAAAACCGATCAGGCCGCGGGCGTGCCCCGCCAAAAAATTCTTGCTGATCCGCGGTTTGCGGTAAAAACCATGCAGCGACGCCTCAGAGGTGATCCGGACCAGATTGCGGTAGCCCTCCTCGTTCTCCGCCAGCACCAGCAAGTGATGGTACTTGTCGCCCTCCGGCGGAGCGCGATGATCGTCCCGGCCGCAGATGTAAAGCTCACAGCCCAGAATCGGCTTGACGCCGCGGGCCGTCGCGGCCTCGAAAAAGTGCACGGCGCCGTAAATGTTGCCGTGATCGGTAATGGCGACGGCCTTCTGGCCGATGCTGTCTACCCGGGCAACCAGCTTTTCCACATCGCAGGCGCCATCGAGCAGGGAGTAGTCCGTATGCAGGTGGAGATGGGTAAATTCAGACATGGGAACGATCCCAGTTTAGTCCGCCCACCGCGAGAAGCCATGAGGGCGGCGGAGACATCTGAGGAAAAGCGGGCGCTTACCTCGGAATCGGCGCCGGAGAGTGCCATTCACCGGCGGGAAGGCTGGAGAGTCGCCGCATGCCAGGCTGCGGCGGGAGACTGCGGGGGCGCGCAAGGCGGCCGAGCTTCGGCCGCACCCCTGCGGCGGCAAAGATCCTGTCGCGCGTGATAGCGCGACGTTCGATACCTGCTTCTGTTTCCTTATTCCCTGATTTCCTTATAAAAAACGGATGGAGAGGCGATCACGCCGGCGCAAGCCGATTCCGTGGGCTGCCCGTGATTACGCGGCGCCCGCTCGCGCCCATTTTTGCGGTTCGCCGCGGAGCGCCGGTTGCTTCCGCTCGTTGGTTTCCGCGGCCTGCGCAGCCTGATATGCCACCATCAACCGGTCGCCGTCAGGCCGGGCGGCTGGCGAAAGGTCAGTCCCGGTAGCCGACAACCGCCGTTCCAGGACCACCTCGCCCATCTCTGAGATGCGGAAGTCAAAGCGGACCAGGCATTCGCCGCACAACCAGAAGTGCTCCATCCACACACGTTCGCGATTGCGGCGCACCAGTCGGATCACCCGTCCATCGCGCAGATAGACAAGTTCCTTTCGGCATTCAGGATTCATGCACGCGGCAATCATGCGGCCTTCTCCCGCCGTATGGAATAGATCCCATCTTAGGACAGGTCGGCGAACGCTAGATGAATTTTCTCAACCGGAAGTAATGGCGTAACTGCTCTGAAACCAGCGCGAGGAATCCCACTAGTAAACAGCATTTCGCGAATCATTTCGATGGGGCGGAAGGAATTCGAGATGGAGGCGAGGCGCCATCACCTGGCGGCCGGCATTGCCGCGATTTACCGCGGGCTCTGCGTCGGCTGGCGTCCTGTCTCTGAAGTTAGCACCATAAATGCGTCGTTATCTTGAGAAGAGTGTGGCCGGTTTTTGGGTTACACGCAGTCGAAGGATCTGCGATTCGGAATGCTTCATTTATGTTGCAAAGTTCGGGGTCGCCACCCTACGCCAGCCGGCAGGCGCCGCCGGAGGCCCGGCACAGGTATACCTCGGCGTCGAATCCGGTGGCCATCCGATAGCGCTCCCGGATCCGGTCCCGAAACTCCTCGGCGCTTTCCTGCCGGACGAGATTCACGGTGCATCCGCCGAAACCCCCGCCGGTCATCCGCGCGCCGCAGCAGCCCGGAAGGGTGGAAGCGATCTCAACCAGGATGTCCAGCTCCTCGCAACTGGCCTGGAAATCGTCGCGCATGCTGCGGTGCGCATCGACCATCAGGGCGCCGAAGGCGGCGAGGTCGCCGCGCTCGAGCGCAGCGGCGGCATCTTCCACTCGCTTGTTTTCGGTAATGATGTGCCGGCAGCGGCGAAAGACATTCTCCGGCATCTGCCCCGCGCAGGCGTTCAGATCCGTCTCCCGGGCGTCGCGCAACTCCGCGATGGCGGGGCGGAAGCGATGCAGGATCCGGGTTCCCTCCTCCACCTCTCTACGCCGCGTGTTGTAGCCTCCGCCGGCGTGCTCGTGTTTCACCATCGAATTGCAAATCACGATCCTCACTTCGGGAGGAATCGGCAGCAGGCGATACTCCAGGGAGCGGCAGTCCAGCATCAGAGCATGGTCTACGCGTCCCGCGCAGGCGATGAACTGATCCATGATGCCGCAGCGGGCCCCCACGTAATCGTTTTCCGCGCGCTGGCAGGCGAGGGCGATCCGGGCCAGGGGCATTTCCCTTCCGGCGAGGGCCAATAGGGCGAAGGCCGTAGCGACCTCGATCGAGGCCGACGAGCTCAGGCCCGCGCCCAGGGGCACATCGCCGGATAGGGATAGCTCGAAACCGGGAATGCGGATGCCCTCCTGACTCAGGCTCCAGGCGACGCCCATCGGGTAATCGCTCCAGTGCTGGCGTCCCGCCGAGGGAATCTCCGTGGCCGAATACTCGACCGTCTCGTGGAAGTTCTCCGAATCGATGCGAATGCCTCCGCTCCCCCCGCGGATCGCAGCCACCGTGCGGAAATCGATTGCGGCCGGCATCACGAAGCCGCCGCTGTAATCGGTGTGCTCGCCGATCAGGTTCACACGGCCCGGCGCGGCGAATCGCATACACTCCGCGCCTGCGTTTTCGAAATCCTCCTGCGCCATCTATCTCTCCTGTTTCCGCATCGAGTTTCGGCGGTCAGGTCGAACTTCGACCCGTTGCCCATTCCACAGTCGGCATCTATCGTAAGCCCACGAACGTAAACCGACAGAGCCGAAGCAGTCCGCGCGGAGACCGCGCCCCCCGTTGGATCTGGCGCAGGGACGGCGGGCAGCGACGCTCCCGGAATCCGCCGGGGCGACCTTCGACGCTTGCCCCGCGATCCGTCCATTTGACGGGAAGAATGGGATCGATGGCAACTCCAGAACGCGTTCGCCCCATTCGAAAAGGCGCCCTTCCGGCGCCCCGGCTTCGGCGCTGTGGTTGAGACAGAAGGCCACAAGGCGCAGGTGTTCGGGGCGCCTGCTTTCCGGTAGGATGGGTTTACGGAGAGGTGGCAGAGCCCGGTTGAATGCACCTGACTCGAAATCAGGCATACCTTTACGGGTATCGGGGGTTCGAATCCCTCCCTCTCCGCCAAGCCGCGCTGCGCGCGTC
>JAJYZK010000307.1 GCA_021799945.1 Acidobacteriota bacterium | reverse complement strand
GAGGTGCTGGACGTGGAAAAAAACGAAGTCACGGCTCTGCGCCTGCGCAACGTGCTCACCGGGGAGCGGAGCTCGCTGCCGGTAAGCGCCATGTTTCTCGGCATCGGCCATGAACCGAACGCCAGGATGTTCGCCGGCTTGATCGATCTCGACGACGACGGGTATATCCGGACAAAAGATCAGGTCTTCACCGCCGTGCCCGGTCTGTTTGCCTGCGGCGACGTGCAGGACCGCAGATACCGGCAGGCCATCACTGCGGCCGGATCCGGCTGCATGGCCGCGCTGGAAGTGGAGAAATTTCTCGAAGAACACGGCCGCTAGGGCTCGTTTCTCCGGATTTGCTCCGATTCGATGTCCTCCGATTCCCATCGACCCGGTTTCCGCGGAGAGGTCCTCCATGCCAGAGAATCCAGATGCCGGCGGAGAAACGGCAACCGCCGCGCTCCGCGACCGGCTGCAGGAGGTGGAGGCCCGCGCCGCCGCCGCCTGCCGGCGCTCCGGGCGCCCGCGGGAGGAGGTTCTGCTGATGGCGGTCAGCAAGCAGCATCCGTTGTCCGCGATCCTGGAGGCCGCCTCGCTCGGCATCTCGCGGTTCGGCGAGAACCGGGTGCCGGAATTCCAGCAAAAGCATGCCGAGCTGGAGAAACGCGGCGAATTCGAACTTGCGCGGCGCTTCCACTGCATCGGCCACGTGCAGTCGAACAAGGCGCAGCGCGCGGCAGGCCTCTTCGCCTCCATCGACACCCTCGACTCGGTTCGCCTGGCGCTGAAGTTGAATGACGCGGCGGCGGAGCGCGGCGAGCCTCTGCCGGTGATGGTGGAGATCAAGCTCAGCCACGAGCCTGCGAAGAGCGGTCTGGAGCCGGAGAGCGTGGAGCTGCAGGCCCTGCTCGAACGTCTGCCCGATTTGCATCGCCTGTCGCTCATGGGCCTGATGACGGTGCCGCCCTTTACCGCCGACGCGGAAACGGCGCGGCCCTATTTTCGACGGCTGCGCCTGCTGCGGGACAGTTTGGCGGTGGCCCATCCCCGTCTCCGCTTCGATGCGCTTTCCATGGGCATGTCCCACGACTTTCCGGTGGCGATTGAGGAAGGCGCCACGGTGATCCGGGTGGGCACTGCGCTGTTCGGACGCCGCAGGCCGGCGGCCCCGCTCCCGGTCTGCTGAAACCATGAGACCCGCACTCCCGGCAAATCCCGCCCTCTACGCCTGGACGCTCGGCCTGATCCTGTTCCTGCTGCTGGCCGTCTCGCTCTCCCGGCTGGCCGGAACCCGCACCAAGGCCGATTACCTGGTGGCCGGACGCTCTCTTTCGGTCGTGGTGCTGATCTTCACGCTGCTCTGTTCCTGGATTGGTTCCGGCTCCCTGCTGGGCGGCGCCGAAAACGCCTACCGGCATGGCTTCGCCGCGCTGTGGCAGGCCGCCGGCGGATGGGCGGGTCTGCTCTTCATCTATTTCATCGCGCCCCGGGCGAGAAGGGCCGCTCAGTTCACCGTTCCCGATCTACTGGAGGCCCGTTACGGCCAGACCGCCCGGGTGCTCGGCGTGCTCGCCATCCTGGCCGCCTACACCGCCATCGGCAGCTACCAGATCATCGGCGGCGGAGACATCCTGCACCTGGTCTTTCCCGCGCTCATCACCGCAACTCTCGGCAAATATATGATCGCCGGATTCGTCATCCTCTTCACGGCCATCGCCGGCATGGCCTCGGTGGCGTATATGGATCTGGCCATCGGCCTGCTGGCCTCCGGGGCGCTGCTGGCCGCGCTGCCGGTGACGGTGCGCATGGCGGGAGGATGGAGGAGCATCGCGCAGAGCCTGCCGGCAACGCACTTCCAGATTCTCGGGGATCTGAGCATGATGCAGGCAGCCGAGCTGTTCCTGCCCACCATGCTGCTGATGCTGGGAAATCAGTCGATGTATCAGAAGTTTTTTTCCGCAAAATCTGAGCGGGCCGCGCGCCAGGCAGTCGGCGGATGGGTGGTGGGAACGATTCTGCTGGAGACGGCCATCGTCGCGCTGGCGGTGGCCGGCTCGGCGATGTTTCGCAGCGGCGAGGTGGCGGGGCGTCCGCGTGAAATCATCGCCTATACCGCGCTGCACGGGCTTCCCGCCTGGCTGGGCGCTCTGCTGCTGGGCGCCGTATTCGCCAAGATCCTCTCCACGGCGAACAACTATCTTTTCTCCCCGGCGACCAATCTGGTCAATGACGTTTTTCTCCGCTACCTCGCTCCGCAGGCCTCCCATCGCAGAGTCCTTCTGGTCTCCCGCCTGGTTGTGGTCTTGCTTGGAATCTGGGCGCTGTACCAGGCTTTGCATACCGAATCGGTGCTGGCCAAGGCCCTCTATGCGTACACCATTTATTCCGCGGCGCTCACGCCGGTGATATTGGCCGCATTCTATTCGCGCCGCGCCACCTCCCAGGGCGCGGTGAGCGCCATCGCCGCCGGCGCCCTGGTGACATTTTTTTGGGATGCCGGGGCCGTCAAACGCTGCCTGCCCGCGCCGCTGGCGCAGCGCGACGCCATATTTCCCGCGCTGCTGGCCGCGCTGCTCTGCCTGGTCTGCGTCAGCGCATTCACGCCGGCCCCTTCTCGGGAACAAATCTCCAGCGCGAACCTCTCCGCTTCCCCCGAAAAACAGGTTCCGGGCGCAAGCTGCTGACTGGTTTTCAGCCGGCCCTTTGGATGCGCCCCGAAGCTACGGCCCATTCGTAGGTCAGGCGAACGCCGTCGGCAAGTCCGGTCTTCGCCTGCCAGCCCAGGGCCTGCATCCGGCTCACGTCGAGGAGCTTTTGCGGCGCGCCATCCGGCCGGGAAGCATCGAAGGCCAGGTCCCCGTCGAACTCCAGCACGGCGCAGACGATCTGCGCCAATTCCCGGATGGTGAGATCCGCGCCGGCCCCGATGTTCACCAGCGGAAGGCCCTCCAGCAAGGCGCCGAACCGGGACTCGGGCAGATTCATCAGAAAGACGCAGGCCTCCGCCAGGTCGTCGCTGTAGAGTAGCTCGCGGCGCGGGGCGCCCGTGCCCCAGACCGCAATCTGGCGGGCTCCCGCCGCCTTGGCCTCGGCCACCTTGCGAATCAGCGCGGGAAGCACGTGGGACGTCTGCAGATCGAAGTTGTCATTGGGTCCGTAGAGATTGGTGGGCATCGCGGCCAGATAGCGGGCCCCATATTGCCGGTTATAGGCGGAGCACATCTCGATGCCGGCGATTTTGGCTACGGCGTAGGGTCGATTGGTCGGCTCCAGCGGTCCCGTTAAAAGATATTCCTCCCGGATCGGCTGCGGACAAAGCCGCGGATAGATGCAACTGGAGCCCAGGAATAAGAGGCGATCCACTCCAGCCCGGAAGGCCGCGTCGATCACGTTGGTCTGGATCGCCAGGTTCTCGCGAATGAAGTCTGCCGGATACGTATCGTTGGCCAGAATTCCTCCAACCTTGGCGGCGGCGAGAAACACATACCGGGGCCGCTCGCGCTCGAAGAAGGCTCGCACCGCCGACGCATCCGCGAGGTCCAGCTCGCTCCGAGTCCGAGTAACGATGCGTATGAATCCCTGACGCTCCAGGACGCGGCGCAACGCGGAGCCGACAAGGCCGCGATGGCCGGCAACATAGATTGCGCTGTCTCTCTCCAAGCGCTCTCCCTCTTGGGTTCCTTCGCCCGCTAACCTTGTCTCTCCCGCCGCCCGCGCAGGCCGTCACAATCGACCGGACTTCCCCCGGTGAGGGTGATCCATACGGGGCAATTACGGACGGCGGCGAGCCGGTTCCGATCGGGAGCATGGCGTCAATCGCTGGATCTCGGCTCAAGCCGCGGCGCCGCCTTGGCAGCCTAGGACTCGTGATGGGTGTAAGCCGAGAAACCGTGCTTCTGCACCAGGGCATCCCGTTCGGTCGCTTTCAGGTCCTCTTCAACCATTTCCTCCACCAGGGTTCGGAAATCCGTATGCGGGCTCCAGCCCAGCTCCGCCCGGGCTTTGCTGGCGTCGCCCTGCAGGGTCTCCACCTCGGCGGGACGGAAGTATCTGGGGTCCACCACGACAATCGCGTTGCCATGCTGATCGATGGCCCGCTCCTCGACGCCCTCGCCCTCCCAACGCAGGCGGATGTCGAGGAACTCGGCCGCCAGGGTGACAAACTCCCGCACGCTGTGCTGCACCCCGGTGGCGATCACGTAGTCCTGCGGCCGGCTCTGTTGCAGCATCAGCCACTGCATCTCGACGTAGTCGCGGGCGTGTCCCCAGTCGCGCCGCGA
>JAJYZK010000306.1 GCA_021799945.1 Acidobacteriota bacterium | reverse complement strand
TGAAACGGACGGGGAAGCTGCAGCAGCGCGCCGGGGCGGATTCGCCTCGAAATTTGCTTCAGAAGTTGTTGCAATCCGGCGCGGTCGGCCGCCGCCGGCGCGGGAGGGCCTCTCCCGCCGGCAGGCTGGCGCGGCTGGCGATGGCGGCCGGGCTCCTGTCGCTGCTGGCGGCGGGATCGCCAACCCGGGTCGGGGCGCAGTCGCAGGCGCCGCCCGCGGCGGCGCAGGACGAGACCTCGCAAGCGGAGCGGACCCGCGAATTTCTAGGGCTGGGGCGCAAACCGGACCCGGCGGCCGCGGCCCGCGGCGCGACGACATTCAGGGCAAACTGCGCCTTTTGCCACGGCCAGGATGCGCGCGGCGCCGAAGGCCCCGATCTGCTGCGCTCGCAGGTGGTCCTCGACGACGACCTGGGCGAGAAGATCGGGCCCGTGATTCAGAACGGCAGGCCCAGCCTGGGCATGCCGGCCTTCCCTTCCTTCGATACGGCGCAGATCCACGATATTGCGGAGTTCCTGCACCTGCAGGTGGAGCTGGCCGCCAACCGCGGCACGTACCGGGAACTGAATATCGTGACCGGCAATGCGCAGGCGGGCGCGGCCTTTTTCAACGGAAAGGGCCAATGCAATACCTGCCATTCGGTCACCGGCGATCTGGCGGGCCTGGGCGCCAAACTGCCGCCGCCGGTTCTCCAGCGAGCCTTCCTGTATCCTCCGACGGCCGGCTTCCAGCCCCCGGTCCGCGCCGTCGTCACCATGCCCGACGGAAAAACGATCTCCGGCGCGGCCCGGCATCTCGACGATTTCTACATTGCGCTCGACGACGATCGGGGCGAATTCCATTCCATCCCGCTCCGGCCGGGGGTCAAGGTCGCATTGCACGACGGGCTGGAGTTTCATCGCCGGATGCTCGGCCGGTACACCGACGCGCAAATGCATGATTTGACCGCCTACCTGGTGACTCTCAAGTGAAGTCTTTCCGTTATCCTCTCCTGCTCTGGACTCTGACCGCGCTGCCCGCCCTTTCGACCGCGCAGGTCACCGCCGCCGACTTCCGGCAGTCCGCGCCCAGCCGCGAATGGCCCACCTACAACGGCGATTATTCCGGGCGCCGCTTCAGCCCGCTCACCCGGATCGCGCCTTCGAATATCGGCTCCCTCGCCGTAACCTGGATGCACCGGATTACGGTGACCGGCGCCATGCGCGGGGTGGGCGCGCCGGACATCAAATCGACCCCGCTGATGGTGAACGGCATTCTGTACTTCACCATTCCCGATCACGTGTACGCGCTCGACGCGCGCACCGGGCTCGAGCTGTGGCATTACGACTGGGTGGATCACGGCGGCCACCTGCTGGGGAATCGCGGCGTCGGCATGGATGGCGGCTGGCTCTATTTTCTTACCCCCGACGGCTGGTTCCTTTCCCTCGACGCGCGCACCGGCCGGGAGCGGTGGCGCAAGAAGGTCGCGGACGAAAAGATGCAATACTTCACGACGATGGCCCCTCTGGTGGTCGGCAACCACGTGATCGTGGGCATCGGCGGCGATGCGATGGACGTGCCCGGATACATGGAGTCCCGCGATCCCGCCACCGGCGAGCTGCAATGGCGCTGGAACAGCGAGCCGGCCAAAGGAGAGCCCGGGTCGGAGACCTGGCCCAATGCCTATGCGATGTCTCACGGCGGCGGGATGACCTGGCTCACCGGAACGTACGACCCGGATCTCAACCTGCTCTACTGGGGCACCGGCAATCCGAATCCGGTCATGGCCGGCCAGGGCCGGGCGGGGGCGGATCTCTGGACCTGCTCCATCGTCGCGCTCAACCCGGATACCGGAAAGCTGGTCTGGTACTTTCAGGGCTCGCCGCACGATACCCACGATTGGGACAATACCGAGACGCCCGTTCTGTTCGACGCCAGGGTGAACGGCAAGCCGCGGAAGCTTCTGGCCCAGGCGGCGCGCAACGGATATTTCTTCGTCCTCGACCGCACCGATGGAAAGAGCCTGGTTTCGAAGCCGTATGTGGCGCTGAACTGGTCCAAGGGCATCGACGCCCGGGGCCAGCCGATTCCCAGGCAGAGCAAGGAGCCCAAAGTGGACGGCGCTCTGCTGACCATCAATCCGGGCGGCGCGACCAATTGGATGCCTCCCAGCTACAGTCCCCGCACGGGCCTGTTCTACGTCAATGCGATCGACGGCTATGGAATCGCCTACCTCACGGATGCCAGCGCCCGCCCGGAGGGCTACGGCGGAGAGTTGCCGGGGTTGTGGTCGCAGCCCGTGCTCAAGGCTCTGGATCCCGCGACGGGAGAGGTGAAATGGAGCCATGCCTATGCCGAACTCGGCAGCTCCGGCGGAGCCGCGAGCGGCTCGGGGATCCTGACCACCGCGGACAATCTGCTCTTCACCGGCGACCATAGCGGAAATCTGATCGCCTTCGATGCGGCAAACGGCGAGATTCTATGGCATTTTCCTCTGCCGCACCCGGTCAGCAACGGCCCCGAAACCTATCTACTGGACGGAAGTCAGTATCTGGTCGTCGGCGCGGGCGACACCCTGTATAGCTTTCGCCTGCTGCGCTGACCGGCTCCGCGCCGGCGGGCCGGAGCGCGGCAGGCTACCTCCTGACCCGAAGATTTGCCCCGTCCGCCAAAGTAGCATTAGTCTGGTGCGGCGCCGATAGCGCGCCCGCTGTCCCATGCCTAATCCGGTCTGCCGGTTTCCATTCCGGTCCCCATGCCCCTCGCAATTCCCGGGAATCCAGCCTGTGGCGCTCTCCCTCCCCGAAGCCTCGGCGGGCAGTTCCGCTCGCGCTCCGCTGGCGTCGAGACGAACCGCTTGCGGGACCCCCAGATGAAACCCACGCGGGCCCGGTACGGGGTCGTCGGACTGGCGATCGCGCTCGCCGTGCTCTCTTACGTGCAGCGCGTGGCCATCTCCCAGGCCGCGGGGCCCATCACCCACGATCTGCGCCTGAGCAAAAGCCAGATGGGTCTGGTCTTCGGGGCCTTCGGACTTTCCTATGCCATTTTCGAGCTGCCCATGGGACTTCTGGGCGATCGGCTGGGCGTCCGGCGCGTGCTGCTGCAGATTGTGCTGGGGTGGTCGGCCTTCACCGCATTGACGGGCGTCGCGTGGAGCGCCGCCTCATTGTGGGTATTTCGCTTCCTGTTCGGCGCCGGAGAGGCGGGCTGCTTCCCCAACCTTACCCGCATGCTGAGCGGATGGCTGCCGCCGCGCGAGCGGGTGACCGCGCAGGCGACGATGTGGGCCTGCACCCGCTGGGGCGGGGCCGCGACTCCGCCGCTGGCGATGGCCGCCATCGCCCTGTTCGGCTGGCGCTGGGCCTTTGCGGCCTTTGCGTCGCTGGGTTTGGTCTGGTGCGCAATTTTCCTCTTCTGGTTCAAAGACGACCCGGCGGAGCACCCCGGAGTGAATGCGGAGGAGTTGCGGCTGCTCGAGCCCGCCCGCCGCCTGACCACCCTTCAGCCCGGGCGCGAGCGCTGGATGGCCCTTCTGCTGACGCCGCAGGTCCTGCTCCTGATCCTGCAATATTTCTGCTTCTCCTTCGTCTGGTATTTCTACATCACCTGGCTGCCCACCTATTTGCGGGAGGCGCGGGGCCAGACGCCGGCGCGGGCGGCCGCGCTCTCGGTGCTGCCTCTTTTATTCGGAGGCTTCGGCTCTCTGATCAGCGGGCTGGCGCCGGCCCGGCTGCCGCGGCGCGCCATCGCCTTCTTCGGTTTCCTCGGCTCCGCGATTCTGCTCTTCGCCTTTTCGCGCATCCGCGCCGTGCTGCCCGCCATGCTTTGCATGGGCCTGGCCAGCTTCTGCAGCGATCTGACCATGCCCATCTCCTGGGACGCCTGCGTCGAAATCGGCGGACCCTACACCGCGACGGTGGCCGCGGCCATGAATATGCTGGGAAATCTGGCCGGCTTTATCGCCCCCGTCGCCGGCGGCCTGATCCTGCAGAGAACGCGCGGCGACTGGTCTCCTTTGCTGGAGTCGATGATGGGCGCCGCGGTCAGCGCCTCGCTTGGCTGGCTCTATCTCGACCCGCAGAGCGCCGCGCGCGATCGGGGAGGCAATCCTGATATTTTGCACTCGAAGGCCCGCTCGGAGGGCGCTTCGCCGTGACGCGCGGAGGCCGCCCGGGGCGCTCGGACGGCCAAGGGCTCAACCAAGGCTTCAGGCAACGGATCAACGACGGATCCAGCAAGGGATCAAACGATGGACCAAGCGATGGACCAAGCGAAAACGAA
>JAJYZK010000305.1 GCA_021799945.1 Acidobacteriota bacterium | reverse complement strand
GCCGGCGAACAGGGAGAGGTCAGGAACCGCGCGCGCCCCTCCGGCGGGAAGGCCCGTCACCCCGACCTGCCATGGAGGCCGCAAGGATACGGCGCTCAACCCGCCGCTGCCGGCGAAATGATTGAAGTAAGGCGAGAATGCGGTGTTGGGATCCACCGGAAGCCGGGAGGCATAGGTACAGAAGCCGTCGGCGCCGGCGCTGGACGAATATCCGCTGCCGAAGGTCTCCAGAACCGGTGGGCTCGCGCAGCTATCGTTCCATGCCATCTCCGGGATATACGACAGGGCGCTCTCCAGGCCGGAGCCATTGGAGGCCGACCAGTAATTCGCGGCATCGCCGCTGAAGACATCGCTGAAGTCCGTGCCGCCCACGGCGATGTTGTAAGGAGTCGAGGCCTCGGCGTTGACGGCGAAACCATGCGTCGCATAGGGAACGCCGGTAAATTCATCGCACTCGGCCGGGCCGGCGTCCCCGGCCGCAACCACCACGGTGATGCCCTCGGCCGCAGCCTGCTGCCAGAGCAAGACGTAAAACTGGTCGGACTCGCTGATGGGATTCTGTTCGCAGTAGCCGTAGCTGGTGCTCAGCACGCCGACCGTCTGCGATTGGACCGCGTCCTGAACGATGTAGGCCGCGGCCAGATCCGCTCCGGAGGTGACGCCGCTGTTGGAACAGGTTACAAAGTCGATGGTCGCATCCGGGGCCGTCGCTCCGGCCCACTCCGCATCGATATATCCCTCCGGATCGTTCACGCTCGGGTCCGGCGCCGCGCACACGGCGGCGGGAGGATGATTCACCTGCACCGAGCCGTTCGGGCCCAGCGCAGTGAGGTCAAACTGGTCGCGAAAGCTCGCGATGTCGCTTGCGGCGAGATCGGTATCGCCCACCACCCCAATCGTCTCTCCCGCGCCGGTCAGTTTCTGCCCGCCCGAGGGCGCGGCGACCGTCTCCGCCCACACCTGGTTGACTCCATAGATCTGCGCGAAGTCCTGAGGCCCGACCAGATACGCGGCGGTCGCTCCCGATCCATCGGTGAGATGGCCATCGGAGGCCACGCGCCGCCACTTGCCCGTCGCCTGGTCGCGCCGCACCACGCCCGGGGTGAGCGAGAGCGGCCGGGGATGGAAGTCGTTCAGTGCGCGGAAGCCGGCAATCAACGGGGCCAGCGCTTTGGGTATCCAAGGATCGGCCGCGTTGGCGTAATGGCGCTCTCCGTTCACGTCGTAATAGTGGATCGGGGTGTGGAAGGCGGCCGCGACCTCGCCCGCCGTGCCGCTGAAATCGATGAAGGTGCGGCCTGCGGCGACCCGGTTCACCGTAAAACCTTTTTGCGTCAGCCAGCTCTCAATCTGCTGCAGATCCTCCGCCGCGGGCCCGAACATCGACCCATATTCCTCCGGCGTCAGCCACTTGTGGTAGTTCGCGGAGCCGCGATCGTATTGCTCCTGCATCAGCCCGTCGAGGGCGCTCTGCTGCTCGGGATTTCGCGTCAGCAATAACAGGATATGGCTAAGGGGAAAGCTGTCCGCGACCGCGCCGCGATCGTACCGGGCCTGCGCCAAAAAATGCACGTTGCCGGGCAGCCGCGTAAGGGCGCGGTCGTCGATGGAGCCCTCGACCTGCCGCGTGGCCGGAGGAGCGGAGAAATCCGGCGGCGATTGCCCCTGCGCCGGCCAAGCTGCCACCATGGCCCAGAGAATCGCCGCCAGCGCGAGACCGGCGGTCACGGCCCTCCCGCCTCTTCTCTCCGTGAAATATCCCCGCAAGACGAACCCTGCACAGCCATGAATCTCCGTCGCTGTTCACGCACCCCACCCGGCGTGCGGCATGCAAGGAAACTCTATCGGCCCGCACTGTGGATCGGGAAGTTGCGGCGAAGATTCCCCGCAGCACTCATGGGCGAAGCCTGCATCCCGATCGCGCGGGGCGGCCGCCCGGGCCATTTCATCTTTCGCTCTGGCCGGCCGCCAGGAAGGGCGGTTGCTGGGGGATCGCCTCCCCATCGGCTCGCGGGTCCGAGCCTCCGAAATTGACGCCCGAAACTTCTCCTCGTTCGATGGCGTTGCCGCGGCCCATCCGCTGGGAATACCGCGGAGTCACCGTAATCCGATGGCCCTGGGCGCGCAGAGCTTCGATCACCGGGGCCGGCACTCCGTTCTCCATGAAGAGATCGCAGCCGCCAAAATCGGGTTTCGTGAAGCGCGCCGCCTCCAGCGCGGCCTGCACGTTCATATGGAAGTCGGCGATGTTGGAGACGAATTGGGCATGAGCCTGGGGCTGATTGAAGCCGCCCATAATTCCGAATGAGATGCGCCGGTCTCCCTTTTGCATGAAGCCGGGAATGATGGTGTGCAAGGGCCGGCTGCGCGGGCGCAGGGTGTTGGGCAGGCCCGGCTTCAGGGTAAAGGCCGAGCCACGGTTCTGCAGCACAAAGCCGCCGCCCGGAGGAACCAGGCCGCTGCCGAAGGCCCCGGCGTCGCTCTGGATCAGCGACACCTGATTGCCTTCGCGATCTACGGCGGTCAGGTAGGTTGTGTCGCTCGATAGGCGCGATGCCGCGGCCGTCAGTTCTGCCGGAGGCACACTGCACTGCGCCCGGTCCGCGATGAGCTTGGCTCGCTGTGCGGCAAACTCTTTGGAGAGCAACTGCGCAACCGGCACGGTCCCTGAACGCGGATCGCCGATATAGCGCAGCAGATCGGCATAGGCCAGCTTTTTGGCTTCGATCTCCACATGCAACGCCTTCTGGCTGTTGTGGCCCCACTCCGCAATGGGGAAGTTCTCCATGATGTTGAGCATTTCCAGGGCGGCAATGCCCTGGCCGTTTGGCGGCAGCTCCCATACGATCCAGCCGCGGTAGGTGGTGGAGATGGGCTCAACCCATTCCGGCTGAAAGTCCGCCAGATCGGCCGGCCGCAGGAAGCCATGCTGCTCGGCCGACAAGGTAAGAATCGCCGCCGCCGTCGGACCTTGGTAAAAGCCGTCGCGGCCTTCCTGGCCGATGCGGCGGAGGGTCCGCGCCAGGTCCGGATTGCGGAAAATCTCTCCCGCCGCCGGCGGCTTTCCGCCGGGCAGAAAGGTCTGGGCGAATCCCGGGCTATCGGCGACGGGCGCGGAATACGTGCTCCAATTTTCCGCATCGGTCTCCGGCACGGCCACGCCGTCCTGGGCCAGGGCCACCGCAGGCGCCAGATCCTCCGCCATCGAGAGCCGGCCGAAGCGGCGGCGGAGCGCGTCCCAGCCCGCCACCGCGCCGGGAACGGTGACCGAGTCGATGCCCAGCGCAGGCATCTGGCCCACAATGCCTTTGGCCCGCAGCGCCTCGACGGTCATTCCCTCCGGCGCCCAGCCGCTGGAGTTGAGGCCGTACAATTTCTTCGTCTTGGCGTCATACACGATGGCGAAAAGGTCGCCGCCGACGCCATTCATCATGGGCTCGATCACGCCCAGCGCCGCATTGGCGGCAATGGCGGCATCCACCGCGCTGCCGCCGCGCTCCAGAATCGCGACCCCCGCCTGAGAGGCCACGGACTGGCTGGTGGCGACAATGCCATACTGGGTCATCGTCATGGAGCGGGCCTGCTCGCGGCTGGGAGGCGCGCCCTCCAGCGGGGCGGGCAGCAGGACCGCTAACAGGCTTGACAGGACAGACAGACGCATCGATTGGGGCATGGTGGAGACATCCTCCCGGAAGGATTGAGACGCGCGGCCGCAGGGCCGATTCCAGAACGCGGCGGCCAGAGGAAAACCCGCGGCGCCTCCCTCAGGCCTCCAGCAGCGATACCTCGCGGAGCCGCGCTCGCGTCCCCTCCCGGGCTTCAATCAGAAAGGTCTTCAAAGCCCACGGGGCCAGCTCGGCCGAATCGTCCAGACCCAGAAGCGCGCTCTTCAGGCGCACCCGGGTCGCCTCGCCGGAGCGCTCCTGAACCCGCACGATCACGCCGCCGCCGCTCTCCGCCCGCTTCACAGCCAGCACCCAGACGTTGGCCGGCGTCACTTCCAAAAAGGAGTTTTCGCGCGGCGCGGGACCGGAATGCGCGGAATCGAAGACATATTCCGCCGGAGTCTGTAGCTCCTCGGCCTTGCGGTCCAGATTCATCTTGGCCTGAGGCCCCTGGGCGCAGGCGATCCAAAATGTCCGCTCCTGGCGCCCTTGATCCTGCCAGGCATAATACGAAGCATCCTGCGCCGGAACCTGGGCGGGATTATGGCGCGCGAAGGGGGCCGAGCGGATCACGACGGTGCGGAAAAGCCCGTCAAGGCAGTCGTAGCTGTAGGTCTCGCGGTTGA
>JAJYZK010000304.1 GCA_021799945.1 Acidobacteriota bacterium | reverse complement strand
GTCGAGCTGCGAACTCTCGTCGATTGCCACATGATCGAATAACGGTGCCATTGCGGTCCCGTTGCCTTGATTGGCTATGCGGAAACACTGATGAGCAACGGTTCCGACCAAAACGATCGTCCCCGGATTTTCCAACTCAGACCAGAGCGCCTGGAAGCTGGCGTCACTGCTTTTCGCCTCAATGTCCAGCACGGTGTTGCCGGTTGCGGGTAACGGGCCTCTGTCTGCATGGGTCGAGGAATAAATCCGGTAGCACGATATCCCCGCGATGTGCGCGCGTTCCAGAAGCTCAAGGATTTCTCCAAAGAGTTTTTCCCAGGCCGTGTACGTGGGTCCGGTCACGAGCATTCTGAGATTCTGCCCCATGTTTCGCGCCGCCAGTATCCGGGCCACGACCAGTGACGCAGCGGTGGTGGTCTTCCCGGTTCCCGGCGGTCCCCAAACAATCGACAGGCGATGGCTCAGGCAGTGCGAAACGGCGTCTCTTTGCGACTGATTCAGCGGCCACTGCGTGTCTGCGATTGCCTGAACGGCATAGGCAATCGTGTCGGCGGCGAGGCCCGTGTCCTCCACGGCCATTGCGCCTGCATCCCACAGGACGCGGGCGACGGGCGTAATCGCGTCATTGCGCGGAGGATTCTGGCCGGCGGGATGTCCGAGAGCGGCATAGGTTGCGGGAGCGGCCGACGCGATCGGCGGGCGCCCTATCGCCCGGAGGCAATCCCTTACCCGATCCGCCATGCCGGGACCCGAGCTGTCCACCAGGCTGACGCCTTGGGAAATATCGACGCCGCCATGATTGACAAGCAAGTTTCGCAACGCGTCGGCGCCACGGAAGGTGGATAGGCTGATTCGGGCGCTGAGGGCGCCACGATCAAAAGCGATCAATTCCCCGGAGAAGATGTCTGACAGCTTCCGGTTCTGGTCCTCAATCGCGACCTGCTGCAGCGCAGTTGCGTCCAGCAGATCCCGCACCCGAAGGTCCAGAAAACCCGCGATGTTTTCATCCTGCAGCGCAAGGAAAGATTCATTGTCCCGGAACTTGCAATCGCGCGACGTGGCGCGGACCTGGTACATCAGTTCGCCGTTCGGTAGGGTCGCCTGAAGCTGCGCGCAGCGAAGAATGCTGTAGTTTGCCTCCAGCTCCTCCGGTTCAGAGGACCATGTCCTGCGCAACTCGACGTTCTTGCACGCTTCTTCAAGGAGCGCCCACCCGTACCACAAGCGGCCGTCCTCGCTCATGTTCTGAAAGTTGAACGGCACGCCGATTTTCAATGGCCTGGCCGCGAAGTTCAATCGCCCGACCATGTCCGCACCGAACTTCCACACCACCGATCGGAGCGCAGCGACCTGCTTTTTGACGGCGTCGCTGTAATCGGCGATGCATTGCGACCGTGCCCTTTGGGTGCTTCCGATCTGAACGAGGGGCTCCTGTGACCAGATTTCATAAATCCGCTCCCGCGGGATCATGTCCGAAAAGGGATCGCGGTAGAAGGAGCCGGGAATCGACGGGGTGAACTGCTGGCTGTGATATGCCTCCGCGACGTTGAACAATGTCAGGCAGTGCGCAACGGGTAGGCGAAGATCCCGCTGGATGACCGATTTCACGAAAGTGATCGGATTGGCGAGGGTTATCTCATCCTCTTCCAGGAGTTCTTCGGGGGGAAAAAGCCATGCGAGGCCGCGCAAATACTTCTCCGTTTGCGGCATGACGATGGAGTTCAGGTGCCTGCCAATCGCCTTGGCCAGTTCCTCAAACTGGTTCGTATCCCAGAAATAGACCTGAACGGTCGTTTTTGCGGCAAGGGCACCGCCTTTGTCGGCGGCAGTATCGTGAATGAACGAGAACACCTCGGCCAGCCGCGACAGGAAGGAAATGACGATGTTCCGCTCTTCATCAATCGTGGCCGTGAGGAGCGTCTGCGCCTCGGAAGGCCATGTCCGCTGCACGGTGGAGGTTTGCCCGAAGGGCACACGCTGCCGGAAACGAGCTTCGGAACCCAGAGCGCAGAGCAGCCCGGTGCCGGGGTCGAAGTTGACCGTGATGAAAACCTGGACATCGGCATATTTTGGGAAATCGATGGTCGTCGTATTGGGTGCGACGCTGACATCGCCCGACATCAAAGCCGCGGCGCGGTGCGGAAGGTGGTTTCGGTCGGCCTTCAGCGCGTTGTGGAGATCGAAGACCGGATCAGCTGCCGTGACTGCGGATACTGCGGTCACGCTGGTATGTCCGGCCTGATGGAGGGTCTTGCGGCTTCCACGGGTGATGGTGGCAAGGCGACTCAGGTGCTCCGTGTCCTCCGCCGCCGTCACGCAGTAGTGGTTGCGATTTGCATCGAGAACGGCGCGATCTGCTGCCCGCAGCCAGTTTCGATGGCCGAGAAAATCGCATGCCGAGCACCTCGAATCGACATGCCAGTCGAGGGCCGTCCAGTTGGTAAGCGCCAGCACCCTCGGAAGGTCCTGCTTGAAAAAATGGCTCACCGCCTGAAAGAAAATCTGGAAATCGCCGCGTTCAAGGTCGTTAAGGAAAGCCTGTAGCCGTTCCGTAATGCCGGCGCCGGGGCTGGCGGTGACGAGCGCGGCGAGGTCGGAGACTTCCTTGGCGCGGGTCCAGAGCCCGAGATGGTCCGCCACGAAAAAGCTGCCTTCGAGATGATTCAGGCGAAGCCAGTTCGCGAGCAGAACTGCATAGAGTGCCACTTCAGAGCTGTAGCTCGAATTCGCTTCTCCCGCGTGTTTGATGTCGGAAACGAGCAGCGCCTTTCGCTGCTCTCCCGAGGCGATCGGGGCGGTATCCCCGTTCGGAAAGATTTCGATTTCGTCGTCGGCCGGAGTCCGTATGAGGACGATGTCCGGTTCAAATGCGCCGAAGGGGGGAATCGCCGCCATCTCGGTTGCCGACATACCGATGTTTGCCAGAAACGCAGCCCGGAGATCCGGGTGCTCGAATCGGGCCTGCGCGACAAGCGTGGGACTGGCTGGGTTTGAGGCGAGAATCGGGCCAAGCTCGATTCGCTTGAACTTCCCGTCTTCCTTGATTCCCCTGAGATGGGTCCCGAAGGCAAGCTCCAGGTCCTGCATCTTCGCCTGCTCCCATTCCTTGCCGCGATCGCGCAGGATTTGGACGGCGGGACGGGCCTCCAGCGGGACCGGCCACCCCATCGCCTTCAATTCCGGCGGCGAATACAGGGAAAGGCGCAACTGTTTGTCGCACTTGGTCCGTAAATACTGGGATAGCACGTTCTTTCTGAACTGCGGCATCGAACCGTCCTTGTCGGCTGACTCCTATCACGCGGGGACTGCGCTGTCATTGGAATCGAAACTATGATTGTACGTCCGCGAAGTACCGCGAGGCGCCCTGCCCGTCTGCGTCAAATCATGGTCCAAACCAAGAGAGCTATAGATTCTGTTTGGTCAGGAACGCGATATCCATAACGCGGTCTTCCGACGCAAGCCAGTTCGCGCCCTCGCCCATGAGCAGCATGGGTGCGATGCGCTTCATGAGTTCGGAGCCGGTGATGGCCGGTGTTACGAGTGCCGCCGGGAGGCGTCCAAGCGTGGCCAGAACCCAATCGTGCCCTGAAGCCGCCGCTTCAATCAGGCACTTCACCACCGCGTCGTTTGCGATCAGCCGCAACGTCTCCGAGGCTGCAGACGCCCTGCGCGAGTCGCCGGTTATAAGCTCGGACACCAACTGCCGGATGACACCCTCGGGTGTATCGCTCCCGAAGGCCGTGATCGCATGCAGGGCGAGATTCTCGTCCGTGTCACCGATAAAAGGCAGAATCTGGTCGTAGGCTTTCAGCCCGGTCTTGCCGAGGCCCCACACGGCCGCCTGACGGATTTCGTCGCCGGCGAGTTTGGCGTCGCTCGCCAGTTGCACTAGCTCGCTACGTGCGAACGGGCTCCCCAGTTCTGTGAGGATCAGCACGGCTTCCATTCGCAGGTCTTTGCGCCCGTCGCCCCAGAGCACTTTTCCGATATAGTCCTGGCCGAGCTTTGAGCCGAGCGTGGCGGACGCCCCAGCCGCTTCAAGCGCGACACGTTCCTCCGTCTCGGTCTTGAGCAGAGACTCGAGTGCCGGAACGGCAGCGGAAAGCAGGTCCTTGCGATAGGGCAGTGATTTCGCGGCGGCATATCTATCGACCGCATTCGGCTCGCGCAGGCCTGCGATGGGATCGTAGGCTTTGCGGAGGAAGGTGGAGATGTCCGCGGTCTTCTCCGGTGAGCCGGCAAGGATGGAAACTTCGCCCTTGAAGCTATCGCCCGTCCGCACGTAAGTGTTCTTACCTTT
>JAJYZK010000303.1 GCA_021799945.1 Acidobacteriota bacterium | reverse complement strand
GTTAAACAGCGATGCGACTGCATTTGGATGAAGGTGCGTCTCTGGCTCGTCGAACAGCACCAAAGAATTAGGTTCCAACCAGGCAAGTAGGGACGTAACGAAATGAACAAGGATTGACTGGCCGGAACTCAGTAGCGACAATGCGCTTTCCTCAACCTCAGGATCGTTGATCTCCCTATTGAGGTTTTCAGCGAGCGTCCCTTCAGGGTCGTCGAGGATCTCGGACATGAACCTTGTCCAAGAGACCATCCTCCGCATCTGTCTGATGCGCGCTTGGTTTTCCCGATATTTTTCGATCAACGCTCTTCTAGAGAGTCCTCCTTTCTCGTTCCGAATGCCACAATAGACATAGCTGACGGCGACAGACTTTGGTCGTGTAAAACGATCGAAAGCGCTATACGAGATCGCAAGGACTCTAGTGAAGAGAGGCCGTTGTCCTTTGAATCTGGCATCGCGCTTCGATTGGGCCTCTCCAGATACACGACCGATCTGGCAAAGATCGGTAGCGAGATTGGCCAAAAATTGTGTCTTGCCGACAGCATTTCGGCCTACGATGCCCACCACTCTTCCGGGCAAGCGATCGTTGGAATCGAAAGGGATATTTGTCTCGATTACATCCTCGGCACCTTCGATTTCTGCAATATATTCAAAACCGAATGTTTCGGTGACAGGCTGTCCAAGAGCTAACGCTTGCCCAAATCGCCTGGCGCGTTGGGCGTCATTGAATCGCATCAGCGAGTTGCGAAATGCGCTTGTTGGCTCAAGTTCCGCAGCAAGATCGGGCTGCCATGCAATGTCTCTGAGCGCCTCTAGTATCGCCGCGACCTCGGATTTGGAGAAACTCTTGTGGAGGTTCTTGTAGTAAGCCTCTTCCTGTCCCAATGAGATGAAATTGGAATCAAGCGATGTGAATTGATCCGGAAGAGTCGTTCGAGAAATCGGCTCGCCTTTACCTTGCTTGGAGGCATCTCTCTGGAGAATTTTTACTGTGCCAATCTCGGTCCGATCACCATCTTCGTCGACAAAACTGAGGTGGTAATAGCACTTTGTGCCAAAATCGTCCCACTCATCTGTCGTGAGGACAATGGCATTCTTGACCGGACGAGTTGCCGGCGCGCCATAGATCCGAACGACAAAGTCAATAGGATTCCCCATGGCCTACCACGCTATCGAATTTCCCTTGAAAATGGGAAGGGCTTCAGGTAAGGCCAATCTATTGAACCACAACGTCTTCTTCTACCGAACGAAGGAACGCCGACGTCTACTTTGCTCTTAGCCTGAATAAAAAGCAGCGCTGCTTCGAACCGCTAAGCCCCTGAGAATCCGTGGCTTACGCCATTGACTCGATCAGAGGTGCTCTAAAAGGGATTGCAAGCAAATTCGGATGGTTGCGGGGGCTGGATTTGAACCAGCGACCTTTGGGTTATGAGCCCAACGAGCTACCAGGCTGCTCCACCCCGCAGATCGATATTAACAATGCGCGATTTCAGGGTCAAACTGCCGCTCGGCGTGGCGTTGGCCTCAAAGCCTTGCAACTTCGGATTTTCCGCCCGCCGCCATCCGTCGCAGGGGGGCGTTGCGTGAACCGCAGGCCGGATCCGGCTTGCTGCGTGTGATTGTCTATGGCGTTTTCCGGATTCCTGTGAACCTTTTGAGATCCGTTCGAGCGGGTTTTTCCTGATGCAAAACCCGCTCCAGGTTTGCAGATCCCGGTTTGCAGATCCCGGTTCGCCGATCCCGGTTCGCAGCTTCGGCCCGCACCATCCCGGAACGTTACCATCCCGGAGCGTTCGCCGTAGCCGCCCCGTCCGGATGCGCAGACTCTGGTCGATGCGCGAGCCAGCGGGCCCTAGCCTTGGCATCGCCTGCGACGCCGAAAAGGAGCCAAGCCGGCAGTAGGGCCGCGTTTGCGGAGCGCGGAGGGGAATGCGCCATCGCGCCGTCGCCTCATCCGTGGTGCGAGGCGGCTTCCACGCGTGGGAGACGACTTCAGGCGCGCGTTATACAACAAAATATTTGGCTTGGGGATGATGCACGATAACCGCGTCCGTGCTTTGCTCGGGCTCCAGGTGAAAGCCCTCCGTCAGCCGCACTCCGATGGTCTCTTCGGGCTTCAGCAGCGCGAAGATCTTGGCCTGGTCCTCAAGGTTCGGGCATGCGGGATAACCGAACGAGTACCGCGAGCCCTGGTATTTCTGATGGAACAGATCCTTGACCGCCGGAGCGTCGCCGCCGGCGATGCCCAGTTCCTCGCGCATATGCTTATGCGCCAGCTCGGCCAGGGCCTCGGCCGTCTCCACGCTCAATCCGTGGACATACAGATAGCGGGTGAAATCGCC
Source organism: Acidobacteriota bacterium (assembly GCA_021799945.1). Taxonomy (GTDB): domain Bacteria; phylum Acidobacteriota; class Terriglobia; order Terriglobales; family Acidobacteriaceae; genus PALSA-350. Next base: position 1,965 of record JAJYZK010000303.1, on the reverse strand, counting down.
CTGGTCGAAGAGCTTTCGGGTTTCCTCGCTGGCGCGAGATCCGACCGTCACCACAGAAAAGCCGACGACGTCCATTCTCCCTTCGGATTTCGGCGCGAAAAAATCCGCGATGGAAAGCCTTCGCCCTTCGCGCTGGCGAGGAAATGTGATGCGCAGCCGTTCGCGATAGGTCTTGGCCGCAAGGCCGGGCGCCGCGGATTCGGGATCGTAGACCACCAGATCGTTGCCGTCGGACTGCGCCGGATAATAGCCGTAAACCACCTTGGGCTCCAACCAACCGTTTTGTTTGACCTCGGCCATCAGATCCCGCAAAATCGGTTGGAATTTTTCCTCCACCAGCCGAAGATAATCCGTCGCCGACGCGGTCTTGAGCTGCCACTGGTTCTTGAACAGCGCGGTTGTGTTGATATAACCGAAGACCGTGTCCAGATCCCAGTCCTTCTTTACGCGCGCGCCGTAAAAGGGCGGTATGGGAATCTCCGCCGCATCTTCCACGACCGGGGAGCGGCCCGTCCAGACCGCCGCAGCCTCCGGCGCGCCGCTCTCCGCGGGCGCGACTCCGGCGAATGCCTTCACCGTCTTTCCCTCGTTCAAGCGTTGCAGGCGGAGCTCGCCTTCGTCGGTCAAATCGCTCATGACGCGCAGACCGGCGAAGGCGTCCTCGGCATAAAAGACGGACGAGGAATATTCCTTGCGCAGATCCTCCTCGACGTACTTGCGGGTGAGCGCGGCCCCGCCGCAGATGACCGGGAATTCCAGTTGCAGCCGCTCCAGATCCTGGATGACAAACTTCATCTCCAGGGTGGACTTCACCAGCAGCCCGCTCAATCCGATGGCGTCGGCATGGTGTTCGCCGGCGGCCTTGATGATGACGTCGGCGGGCTGCTTGATGCCCAGATTGACGACCTTGTATCCGTTGTTGGAGAGGATGATGTCCACCAGGTTCTTGCCGATGTCGTGCACGTCGCCCTTCACCGTGGCCAGAACGATGGTGCCCTTCTGCGTCCCTTCGACGCGCTCCATCTTCGGCTCCAGATAGGCCACCGCCGCTTTCATGACCGCGGCCGAATCGAGCACCGAAGGCAACTGCATCTTGCGCTCTCCAAAGAGCACGCCGACGGTCTTCATTCCGTCGAGCAGGACGGTGTTGATGAGATCGAGGGGGGAGTATCGCTCCAGAGCATCGTCCAGCACTTCGATCAGGGATCGCTTGTCCTTCCCCTCTCCGATGGATTTTTCGCCGCGGATGATGAGCTGCTTGAGTTTCTCCTCGATGGTCAGCGCGGCCGCATCGGGTCCGGCCTCCTCCGCGACGGCGTTCTTGGACCGCGCAGCGAAGTGGGCCATGTACGCCTGAAGAGGATCCGCCTCCGACTCGCCCGGCTGGCGGAAGATGAGCCTGCGGGCCAGATCGACCTCCGCTTCGGGAATCCGGTACAGCGGATAGATCTTCGAGTAATTCACGATCGCACAGTCCAGGCCGCGGTCCACGGCTTCCTTGAGAAAGACGCTGTTCAGCACGCGGCGCGAATACGCGGAGAGCCCGAAGGAGATGTTGCTGACGCCGAGGATGGTCTTGGCCAGCGGAATCTCCTTCTTGATGCGGCGGACCGCTTCCAGCGTCTCCATGCCCGCGGTCCGATACTCCTCCTGGCCGGTGGAAATGGGCAGAGTGAGCGGATCGAAGAGGATGTCTTGGCCGCGCAGGCCGTATTTCTCCGTCGCCAGCTTGTAAATGCGGTGAGCAATGGCGACTTTCTTCTCCGCGGTGAGAGCCATGCCCTCTTCGTCGATGGTCAGCGCAATGACGGCGGCGCCGTACCGCCTGGCCATAGGCAAAACCCGCGCCGTGCGTTTTTCTCCGTCCTCCAGATTGATGGAGTTGATGAGCGGCTTGCCGGGTATGCGCTTCAGCGCCTCTTCGATCACCTCGGCTTCGGTGGAGTCCACCAGAATCGGAGCCGT
>JAJYZK010000011.1 GCA_021799945.1 Acidobacteriota bacterium | reverse complement strand
AGCGCGTATCGCGAAGGATGCCCTCCGCAGTATTGTTGCCGTACGCGTAGTACCAGTCATTCGTTCCGTAAACCGGAGCTTTCGGCAACCGCGGCGCCGGACACATCTCTCGGCAGAGCGCGGCAATGGCATGGGTCGGCAGCTCTCCGGACTCTCCTTTGCGCGCCACGAGCGTGGCTGCGGCAAGCTCCCGATTCCCAAGCCGCGCGCTACCGCCTCCGTTGCCGACATCCAGCCACAGGGAAACGCCCTCAGGATCGATCTGCCAAAAGCAGAACGAGGCCGCGCCGACCTGTACTCCGTATCCGTGCGTGGCCGCCCCATCGTGCGTGGCGAAATACCACGGCATCACGCGCTCGGGAGTAAGAATGCTCCAGGAAAGCGCGCCGTAGCTGCGCTCCCACGCATCGCCCATGCACATCAGCGATCCACTCACCTTGAGGTTCCAGCGCAGGTGGATGCGCTTCAAAGGGGTTGCCGGCGAGAGCGCGGATACGGCAACGCTTCGGCTGTTCGGGATGGTCCGGATCTCCACTCCGCTCGCCTGCCAGCTCGACCCGGATCGGCGCAGGCCTGTGCGGGGGGCGCCGCTCTCGGCCACCACGCCCACCCAATCCGGGATCCGGAGCACGTCGCAATAGCTGGACGCCGCTCCGCCCGGTGTCCCTGAGGGAGCCGTCGATAGGGCGCCGGCCGCCGTGGGCGGTTCGGCGAGGGTCGAGGCTGCGGCAGCCGCAGCCGCCGCGCCGACAAATGCGCGCCGGGTGAATTGCGTCAAGCGGCTTCCTTTCCCCTGTTCGAAGGAATTGCGAAGCAGGATACTCCTCAGTCCCGGTCCCCATTCGCGCCAGCGCCGCCGGGTCGGAGGCCGCGGTTTCTCCGGGCTCAGCGAGTATATACGCAACGGAACCGGGATGGCTGCCGGACGGATAGGGGTGAGCAAGCCGGCATTGCGCTTCCCTCGCGGCGTGCTTAGAATTGCGCCGCAAGGGGAGCGGGCAGTTTAGGGAACATCGTTATCGAGTGGCGCCTTCCCAAGTACGCCTGTCCCCAGGGGCGCGCATCGTCCATGGTTCAACGGCTGCGTACGATCTGCCTGAGACCCGTTTGGGTTGCGGCTCTCGAACACTGCTGCGAAAGAGATTCGGTCTATTTGAAACATGCTCTACGGCGCGGGTGCGCCTCGGCGATGGAGGGGAAGCCATGCGAACTACGATTCAATCGGTAACTTCGCCCGGATTTGGCTTGATCCTGGCTGTGTGCCTGCAATGCTCGGCGTGGGCGCAAACCGATTTGTCGGGATACTGGAAGTTCAGCATCCCGAACGGCGGAGTCGCCTTCCTCGAGCTGAAACAAACCGGGGAAAACATCTCCGGCGTCGGGCGCGGCGGGCCGGGCCGCCCCCTGTCTGGAACGGTCCGCAACGGCAAGCTGCACATCGAAACCCCCTTCGGCCCGCCAGGCGGAAAGCAGGTCGTAATCTACGATGCCGTGGTTCAAGGCGATAAATTCGCCGCCACCCGGCAACGCCCGGGGCAGCCGCCGGAGCAGGGCGTGCTGGAGCGCGTCTCCCGCGACGAAGCCGTTCCGCCCAGGCTCCCGCTTCCCGATTTGCAGAACCTTCCCGACAACGGGCTGGTGCGCACCCCTCCCATGGGCTGGAACAGTTGGAACAAGTTTCACGACAGATTCGATGACGCCACGGTGCGCCAGATGGCGGACGCCATGGTCGCCAGCGGAATGCGGGATGCCGGCTACACCTACATCGTGGTGGATGAGGGATGGTCGAGCTCGCGCGACAGCCACGGGAATATTGTGGGCAATGCCCGCTTCCCGGACATGAAAGCCCTGGCGGATTATGTTCATGCAAAAGGCCTGAAGATTGGCATTTACTCCTCTCCAGGGCCGCAATCCTGCGGCGGCTATCAGGGCAGTTACGGACATGAGGAGCAGGACGCCCGCACCTTCGCCGCTTGGGGCATCGACTACCTGAAATATGACTGGTGCAGCGCATTCGGCATCTACCAGCCGACGCAGGCGGATTTGCAGGGCGCCTATCAGAAGATGGGGGAGGCTCTCCTGAAGGTGAAGCGGCCCATCGTGTACAGCATGTGCGAATACGGGCTGGGCGATGTGTGGAACTGGGGCGCGGATGCCGGCGGCAACCTGTGGCGGACCACCTTCGACATCGCCGACAATTGGGCATCGATGGAGCGCATCGGGTTCGCCCAGCTCGACATCGCCCGGTTTCCAACGCCTGGTCACTGGAACGACCCGGACATGCTGGAGGTGGGCAATGGCGGCATGACCGGCGATGAGTACCGCACGCATATGAGCCTGTGGGCGCTGTTGCGCGCGCCGCTGATGGCGGGCAACGATCTGCGGAGCATGAGCGAGGAAACCAAATCCATTCTCATGAACTCCGATGTGATCGCCATCGACCAGGATGCCGCGGCGGAGCCAGTCGAAGCGCTATCGATCGAGGGCCAGCAAGAGGTGTTGGTGCGCCCGCTTATGGGCGACGCGGTAGCGGTGGGATTGTTCAACCGCGGGGAGCAGACGGCCCAGATCGGCTTCCGCTGGGACAGTCTGCATTTGGGCGAAAACCTGGGAGGCAAAACGCTGTCGGCGCGGGACCTTTGGAAACATGCCGATGTGCCGGTGGATGGGGACGGCTTCACGGCCGCAGTTCCGCGGCACGGCGTCGTGTTATTGCGCGTGGAGGCCCGGGCATTCCGTTTCCGCTAGGAATCGGACGAAAAACCCACCGCGCAGTTTTTCTTGCCTTGCTGGATTTGCAGCGCAGACGGGAAGGGTGTGCGTCAAGGTGAGGGTCAAGGTGAGCGTCAAAACCAGAGAGGTGAAAGCGGCCATCGGCAGTTGGATCGTTGCGGCGATGGTAACTGCTGGATGTCCGGGGGCTGCGCGGGGCCAAGATACATTCCAGCCCGCATCCACCAACGTGCCGAATGCGGAATATCCGCGGATCGACGCCGGCTCGCGCATCCAGTTTCGGATTGCGGCGCCGGAGGCCCACAGCGTCCAGGCGCAGGTGGGCGCCGCGCCCAAAGTAGACATGGTGAAGGGCGCGGACGGAGTCTGGACGGTCACCACTCCGCCCGCGGTACCCGGCTTCCATTACTACTTCCTGATTATCGACGGCGTCACGGTAGACGATCCGGCCAGCCGCACATTCTTCGGCTACGGCAAGGATTCCAGCGGGATCGAGGTTCCGGAGAAAAGCGTGGATTTCTATCTCCCGCAGAATGTCCCGCACGGAGAGGTGCGGGAGCACTGGTATCACTCTCAGGTGACGGATAAGTGGCGCCGGGTCTTTGTGTATACGCCTCCCGGCTATGACACAAGCGCAAAGCGCCGTTATCCGGCGCTCTATCTTCAGCACGGCGCAGGTGAGGACGAGACCGGATGGGTAAAACAAGGCCATGCGAACTTCATCCTCGACAACCTGATTGCGGCGGGGAAGGCGAAGCCGATGATCCTTGTCATGTCGAACGGCTATGCAACCAGGGCCGGGGAGACCGAACCGCCGCAGCAGCGCGGCAAATTCCACCTGCCCTCCGCCTTTGGCGAAGAATTGATTACCCAGATCATTCCGATGATCGACTCTACGTACCGCACCATTCCCGACCGGGAGCATCGCGCCATGGCCGGCCTGTCCATGGGCAGCGCGCAGACACTGCAGATTACGACCGCCCATCTCAATACATTCGATTACATCGGAGCATTCAGCGGGGCCGGCTTCGGTGGAGGCCCGGTGAACTTGAAGGTAGATTACAGCGGCGCCTTTGCAGACCCGGCGGCCTTCAATCGAAAGGTGCGGGTGCTTTTTGTGGGGCTCGGTACAATGGAGCCGGGATTCATCACCGCCGGGGTGACGGCCTTCAACAACGCGCTCGACCAGGCTGGAGTGAAACACGTCTTTTATCAATCGCCGGGCACGGCGCACGAATGGCAGACGTGGCGGCGCGACCTGGATCGATTCGCGCCCCTCCTGTTCCAGAAATAGGATGGGGTACGACCTTACCGGCTGCCCGGCGCGGAAAGGAATCCGGGTTCCTATCCCATGGCAGAAAGTGAATTGACCGGAACCACTCGCCGGCAGTTCCTGCAGTCCGCTACGTTGATGGGAAGCGCCGCCGCTCTTGCGCCATTCCAGTCCGCGTTGGGCGCGGGGCTGGAGGGTTCTCCTATGGATTCAAAAATGGATTCGCGCGCCTCATTGGCTGGAGTCCGGGCGTTCGAATTGGACGAAGTCACCGTCTCGCAGCTCGCGGAGGGAATGAATAGCGGAAAGTACAGCGCGCGGTTTCTGGTGGAACAGTACACGGCGCGAATCCGGGATTTCGATAAGAAGACGATCAACAGCGTGATCGAATTGAATCCCGACGCGCCGGCCATCGCCGAGTCGCTTGATCGTGAACGCAAGGCTCGGGGCGCGCGAGGCCCGCTGCACGGCGTTCCCGTGCTCCTCAAAGACAATATCGCCACCGCAGACCGCATGATGACCACCGCCGGCTCGTTGGCGCTTGTCGGCGCGAGATCGCCCAAGGATTCCTTCGTAGCCCGGAGACTGCGGGCCGCGGGCGCGGTGATTCTGGGCAAAACCAATCTCAGCGAGTGGGCCAACTTCCGCTCCAGCCACTCCACCAGCGGCTGGAGCGGGCGCGGAGGATTGACCCGAAATCCCTATGTGCTCGATCGCAACCCCTGCGGATCGAGTTCCGGGTCCGGGGCCGCCATTTCCGCCAACTTCGCGGCCCTGGCCATCGGCACGGAGACCGACGGCTCCATCGTCTGCCCGTCGTCCGCCAACGGATTGGCGGGGATCAAGCCCACGCTGGGCCTGGTGAGCCGCGCAGGCATCGTTCCCATCGCCCACAGCCAGGATACCGCCGGGCCGATGTGCCGCACCGTGCGTGACGCGGCCATCCTGCTCGGCGCTCTCGCCGGCCTCGATCCGGAGGATGGGGCGACCGCTGCGAGCCTAGGCAGATCCCAGCCCGACTACGCGCGCTATTGCGATCCCGCCGGGTTGAAAGGCGCGCGCATCGGCGTGGCGAGAAAGTATTTCGGGTTCAACGACGCCGTGGATGCTCTCATGGAGCAGGCGCTCGAAGCGATGAAGGCGCAGGGAGCGATTCTCGTCGACCCCGCCGATATTGCCAGCTTCGGCCAGTTCGGCCACACCGAACAGCTCGTGCTGTTGTATGAGTTGAAGGCCGGTCTGAACGCGTATCTTGCCGGCCTGACGGACTCACCCGTGCGCACGCTCGAAGACGTCATCGCCTTCAATGAGCGGCGCCGCTCCGAGGAGCTGGCTCATTTTGGCCAGGATCTTTTTCTTCAGGCGGAGGCCAAAGGGCCGCTGACCGAAAAGGAGTATCTCGATGCGCTGGCGGCGAACCATCGACTGACGCAGGCCGAGGGCATCGACGCGCTCATGGACAAATTCAACCTCGACGCCATCGTGGCCCCCACCGGCGGACCCGCCTGGCTGACGGATCTGATAAACGGAGATCATTCGGCCGGAGGCAGCTCGGACGCCGCCGCGGTTGCCGGTTACCCCAACATCAACGTGACTGCGGGATACGTCTCCGGCCTGCCCGTGGGCATTTCGTTCTTCGGTCGCGCCTGGAGCGAAGGAAGGCTGATCAAGCTGGCCTACTCCTTCGAACAGGCTACCAATGCCCGGCAGCCGCCGAAATTTCTCCCGACCATCGGCCCCGGCTGATCTGCGGCGCGACGCCTCGGCCGCACGGCTCCACCCCGCGGACCTTCATTCCCTCAGCGCAAAATCAGCGAAGCGGCGCTGGCAAGCCCCAGGCCGGCGAACGATATGATGGTCTCGCAGATCGACCAGGACTTCAGGGTGTCCGTGACGCTCATATTGAAGTACTCCTTGACCAGCCAAAAACCGCCATCGTTCACATGCGAGAAGATCAGCGCTCCGGCCCCGGTGGCGATAGCCAGCAACTCAGGGCGCACGCCGGGAGTATGCAGGGCGATCGGGGCCACGATCTGAGCCGCGGTAATCATGGCCACAGTGGCGGAGCCGGTGGCCAGCCGCATCAGGGCGGCCAGCAGCCATGCCAGCAGCAGGAGATGGACATGGCTGTGCAGGGCCAGGGCCAAGATGGCCCGGGAGACGCCGCTATCCTGCAGAATCCGTCCGAATCCGCCGCCCGCCCCTACCAGAATGGTGATCGTCGCCGTCGGCGCAAGACACTCATTGCTGAATCGCAAAATCGTCTTCCGGTCGAAACCCCGCATCTTGCCCAGGCCGACAAAGCTGAAGAGCACCCCGATCAGCAACGCGATATCGTCGTTGCCGATCAGTTGCAACGCCGGGCCTAGCCTTCCTGCGCCGGCCGGATCGCTTTGAGCCCAGCTTCCCAGCAGCATCAGCGCCACCGGCAGCAGAATGGTGAAGAGCGTGAGCCAGAAGCTGGGGAGGCTTTTTTCCTGGCCATGATCGACGAACTGGTCGGCCATCGAATTTTCCGTCGGCAGGCTCACATAGGGCGCGATGATTCTGGCGTAGAGCGGTCCGGCGAGCACCGCGCAGGGGATGCCGATCAGCAGGGCGTAGAGGATGCTGCGGCCCACATCCGCCTTATAAATGGTCACCGCCAGCATGGCCGCTGGATGCGGAGGCGCCAAACCATGCACGACGGAAAGGCCGGCGACCATGGGCAGGCCGACCAGAACCAGGGAGGTCCGCGTGCGGCGGGCTACCGTGAACGCGATGGGAACCAGCAGCACGAAAGCGACCTCGAAAAAGGCCGGGAGGCCGACGATCAGCCCGATAAAGACCATGGCCCATCCGATATTCCTCTCGCCGAAAAGCCGGATCAAGGTATAGGCGATCTGATCCGCGCCCCCGGACTCGGCCATCATTTTGCCGAGCATGGCGCCCAGAGCCACGATGACGGCGATGTGGCCCATGGTTCCCCCGAACCCGGTCTCGAAGGATCGCACAATTGCCTGCGGAGGCATGCCGGCGGCTATGGCAAGGGCCAGAGATACGACGACAAGGCTGATAAAAGGATTGAGTTTGAAGGTCACGATGAGCAGAATCAAGCTCACGACGGCGATGCATGCGGAGGCCAGCAAGAAGACGCTGTGCGGATCGATCATAGGCAAGTCACGCGACGACAGGGTTCACGACAGTCCGCTCCGACCGGCGGGTCTGTCGTCGAAAAACTGAGGAGGAACTCCGGATTAAGAATCGGTCGGTCTCCGGTTGGCCGGCGATGGTGGATCGGCGGATTGGAGCGGCGCGCGCTTCAGGGTCATCCTTAGGGCCTGTTCCCGCTACCCGGGCGAGCAGCGTTGCGAGCGAAAATCGGGGCAGACGAGGCGGAGGCCGCAGGCTGTGGCAGGCCCCCAGTCAAGGCCGACAACGAAGGATGGCCCGATTTTCGCCGCAACCCGAAGGGACGGGGCGGATTTCCCCGACTGCTTTGTCGCTCGTCGCTAAAATCTCCCGACATTTGCCACTCCTCGCTTCGCGCATTCAGTAAAATCCGCTCCCGTCGCTGCCGCCCTGGTAGCGTGAACAGGCCCTAGTTCCAGCGAGCCGTCACTGAACCCATTTGGTCCTGCCGCGCGGCAGATATCGCCCGTTGCGCTGGGCAAGGGCCTCGCCCGTCCAGCACAGAAGGCCGTTGACCCACACGCCGGCGATTCCCTCCGCCGCCTGGATGGGTTGGGAGAACGTCGCGGTATCGAGGATCTGGTCAGGATGGAAAAGCACCAGATCGGCAAAGTAGCCCTCCCGCACCAAGCCGCGTTTTTCCAATCCGAATCGCCCCGCAGGCATGCCGGTCATTTTATGGATGGCCGCGGCCAGAGGGAAAAGTTTTTCTTCCCGGCAGTAGCGTCCAAGCACCCGGGGAAATGTTCCCCAGAGGCGGGGGTGAGGCCGAGGATCGTTCGGTAGGCCGTCCGAGCCGATCATGGTGGCCGGGTGGCTGAGGATCCGGCGCATATCGTCCTCCGACATGCTGTGATAGATCGCGCCCGCCGGTTGGAGCTGCTTCGCGGCGTCCAATTGCGATACGCCCCAGCTTCCGGCGATCTGCGCCAGGGATTGCCCCGCAACCTCCGGGTGGGGCATGCTCCAGGTAATTGTGACCTTCACCCGCTCATCCACCTGGCGCAGGTCGAGCGTGCTGGAGCCGGCCGGATACGGATAACAATCGCAGCCGACGGACTGCGATCTTCGCGCGGCCTCCAGAGCCTCCAGCACCTCGCCGCTGCGTCCCCAGTTATCCACGCCCGCGCACTTCAGATGGGAAATGACCACCGGTACGGGGCCCATGCGGCCAACGGAGAAGGCCTCCTCCATCGCGTCGAGAATGGCCTCGGTCTCCGAACGCATGTGGGTGGCGTAGAGCGCGCCCGCATCGGCCAGCGGCTGAGCCAGCGCCAGCACCTCCTCCGCCGGCGCGGAATGAGCGGAAAGATAGGCCAGCCCGGTGCTTAAGCCGAGCGCCCCGCCGGCCAAAGCCTCCTGAAGCTGGCGGCGCATGGCGGAGATCTCATCGCTTGTGGCGGCGCGGTCCAGCCGGTTCATATGGTTGTTCCGCAGAGCCGTGTGGCCCACCAGCGCGGCGACGTTCACCGCGGGCCGCGCCTTGCCGACCGCGGCGACATAGTCCCCGAAGGTTGGATACCGAAAGGCGGCGGCGTCGCCGAGCAAATTCATGGGGTCGGGAGGGTCGCCGCGCAACGTCACCGGGGCGGCGCTGATTCCGCAATTCCCCACAATCACCGTGGTGACGCCCTGAGAGATTTTGGGCAGCATGGCGGGATCGCGAATCACAACCGTATCGTCGTGGGTATGCGCATCGATGAAGCCCGGCGCGAGGCATAGTCCATCCGCCTCCACCACCTGAGCCGCCTCGATCGGCAAGCCGTCGCCGATGGCCGCGATCCGGTCGCCCAAAAGCGCAACATCGGCTTGCGCGGCCTCCAGGCCGCTGCCGTCGAATACCTTCGCCTTCCGGATCAAGGTGTCGCAGCGGGTGATCGGGGTAAGCGGGGTCATCGCGCCTCCGTCATGGTTCGGGATCATTCCCCGGGGAATCTCCCACCGCGCAGCTTCCCTTCGCCGGTCGCGGTGGAGAATCGACAGATCCCTCCCAGCATATCCGTTCCGCCGCCGTCGGCGCCGAATGGAGAGATGCCGTCCATTACAATATGACCCACATACCTTTTGGAATTGCTTGTGCGTGAATTTGCGGGACTGCGCGAATTCCATCTGCCCAGAGCGGGAGGGTAGTGCGTGTTGAAGGAGCTCCGGCCGTGTGGCCGCGGCGCATCGCCCTGCCGGTTCGGGGACCTGCGGAGTCACCTGCTGCGCTTTTGTTTGCTGCCTGCGCTGCTCGTTTGCACCCTCTGCGGACGCGCCTGGAGCCAGGCTTCGGTTCCCTCCTGGCAGGGGGTGTTAAGAAACTCGGCCGGCGCGCCGATTGCCAAGGCCAGGATTCTTCTTGTGGGCGACGGCTTCAAGGCGCAGGCGACGACCGGGCCCGACGGCGGATTCCGGTTGTCGCCGTTGCAGCCCGGCCGCTACCGGCTCACGGTTCAAGCCGAAGGCCGCACCGTGAAGTACGCTGCGCCCATCGATATCGCGCTGGGAGGCCGGCCGGTGGCCATCGTCCTGTCGCCGCGCGGCGAACTTTTGGTGACCCTTCTCGACAGCGTGGCCGCTGCTACCGGAGGAGAACAGCTCTCCAGCCAGGCGGTGAGCGAGCTACCCCTCAATACGCGCGATTTCAGCCATCTGCTCCTGCTGGCCGCCGGCACCATGACGGACGCCAACGGCGCCACCAATTTCACCCAGCAGTTCGCCATCAACGGCCAGCGCGGCGTGGAGGCGACCTTCGCCCTGGATGGCGCCGACATCAGCGATCCGGAAATGGGCGGCTCCACCTTCAGCAACTTCAATGTGGACGCGATCGAAGAGATTCAAGCCAGCTCCGGCTGGATGCCGGCCGAGATCGGCCGCGGGGCCTCCGGCTTCACCAACATCGTCACCCGCTCCGGGGCCGCGGGCTTCCACGGCTCGCTTTTTGAGTTCGTGCGCAACTCCGCCTTCGACGCGCGCAATTTTTTCGATCACGCCACGCCCGCCTTCCCCGGACGCATTCCGCCGTTCCGGCGCAACGAGTTCGGCTTCACCAACGGCGGCCCGGTCCTCATTCCCCACGTCTACCGGGGCACGGCGCGAACCTTTTATTTTGCGGAGTACCAGGGCTTCCGGCAGGTGCTGGGGACGACGCAGGTGATGCCTGTGCCCTCGGCCGAGGAGCGCACCGGACTCGACACCACCGCATATCCAGGCGATACCCTCATGGTTCCCGTCGATCCGGGCATCGCCGCCGTGCTCAAGCGGTACCCTCTGCCGAATTACGCGGCGGGAGCCTATGGGATCTATACCTACGCCACTCCCTCCAAGGTGTATACCGACGCCGACCAATTTTCGCTACGTATCGACCAGCGATTCGGGCCGCGGGACCGGTTCTTCGCGCGCGTCACCATGGATAATTTGACCGGGCCCACCACCAATCCGGACCAGACGGCCATCGATCCCGCGTTTGGCATCACCTACATAAACCGGCAGCGCAATGTGGCGGCCTCCTACACGCGCAACGTCTCGCCGCGGTTCACGCTGGAGTCGGTTCTCGGCATCACGCGCTCGACTCCGGGATTTCCCACGCCCGATCACACCGATCCCGCCATCAAATTCATCGATAGTCTCTTTGAGCCCTTCAACGCGCCGGGAGGCTCGGTGATGCAGGCCTATGGAAACCTCTTTGAGGGCCGGCAGACCGCGGCCTACGCCGTGGGACGTCACGCCTGGCTGGCCGGAGTCGACGTCAGGCTGAACCGGGACACGACTTACTTCGGAACAAGCCCGAATGGTGAATACGACTTTGGCGGAGGAACGGCCTATGCCTGGGAGAATATTCCCTCCAGGAGCGGCTTGCATAACATTCACATTGGGGATCCGCTTCCCGACACGCTGTCGAGCTTTCTTTCCGGCAGTCCGTTCGACTACACCATCGCCGTTGCGCCGCCCTATTTCTCCAACGGGCAGCATATCGGCCCCGCGGCCATCAATCGCAATAACGTGGGCGCCTTCCTGCAGGATAGCTTCCGAGTGAACAGTCGGTTGACGCTCGACTATGGCGTTCGCTGGGATCTGTACACCCCAATCACCGAACGCGCCCGCCGCACTTCGGGCATCCTGACCGTCGGAAATTCGCAGGAGTACGTCATCAATCCTCAGCCCGGATATCAAACGGACTGGCATGCCTTCCAGCCGCGCGTCCAGGTCTCCTGGCAGGCGGCGGAGAAGGTGCTGGTTCGCGCCGGAGGAAGCGTGATGACCGTCCCGCCGAATCTCTGGCAGGATAACTCCCTCACCGGAACCACGCCATTCGCGGTCTATCCCCGGCTCATCTCGGCCGCGGTGGCGCCCATTCACTATGGTTTCACGATTACTCCAGCGGAGACGCCCGCCGTCTACACCCCCTCCGGGACCAATATCTTTCCCGATCTGCCCACAAAAGACGTGCCCCCCAACACCGTGATGGATCTCAACCGTTACGAACAGAATCTGGCGGCGCTCACTCCCGCCCACGTCGTGAGCGACCTGAACCTCAGCGCGGTCGATCCGCATTTCGATAACGCGACGTTGTACACATGGACCCTGGGACTGGAAAGGAAATTCGGCAATCTAACCGCCGACGCGACTTATGTGGGCACGGTGGCCAACCATCTGCCGCGCCAGGTATTTCCCAACGCCTTCCCCGGCGCGAGTCCGGCATTCGCGCGCTACACGAATTTCGACAGCGCAGGAAACGTGATCGGCGGGTTTGGAGTGGAGAACGTCATCAACTCCGTTTCCCATTCGAGTTACCATGCGTTGCAGACCTCCCTTTCGGGAACGGTGGGAAGCAGCGGACCGGGAATACAGGCCAGTTATACCTGGAGCAAGTCACTCGACGACACCAGCATGGTGATCGGGGGCACCGGTTCGACCGGCGCCGTCACCCTGCCTTTTCCGCAGAACCCCTTCGATCTGCAAGCGGAGAAAGGTCCATCCGCGTTCGACATCACGAACGCATTCAACCTGAGCGTGGCGCAGGACCTGCATGTTCAGGATGTCCCTCTGGTGCGCGCGTTAAACAGGAAGTGGACCGTCGGCTGGGAGATGCTTAGCATCTCCACGCTCACCTCCGGTTTGCCCTTTACAGTCTTTTCCGGCATTCAGCAGACGGGCGCCGGCTCCTACGGCGCGGACCGTCCGGATCAGATCGGCCGGCCGCATCTTTCCACCGCGCGCAAGGTGCGCGAGGACTATTTCGGAGAAGGGGCCAACAATGGCCCGGACTACTTCTCGGTTCCCATTCACCTGACGGGCGGGACCGGGCCGAATCAGGGGCGTTTTGGAACGCTGGGACGCGATTCCTTCCGCGGCCCGGCATTCTACGACTACGACTTCGCCTTCATCAAAGACACGCCGTTTGGAATTCGCCGCAGCGGCGCCGAACTCGTCGATCTCCAGTTTCGCTCCGAGTTCTTCAATCTCTTCAATATTGTCGATATGGGTTTGCCGTCGAATGTGCTCGCCGGCACGGGATTTGGGGAGATCAATCAAACCGCGGGCAACTCCCGCCAGATCCAGCTCTCGCTCAAGTTGATCTTTTGAGGCGGTTTCACTTCCGCTCTGCGCCGGCCGCGGGGGCCAGGCGCGGCTTTTCGTAAAGAACGGCCGCGGCGGAATCCGGCGCCGTTCGTGGCCAAACCGAACCTGCGACGCGCCGCACCCCACCGCGTTCCGGGGCCGGCCGACGCGCTCTCGCAGGCCTGGCCTTCGGCATCCGATCCCGCTTGCCGGCCGGCTACAACTCTAGCCGAGCAGATGTCCGCCGCCCCGCGCCACTCCCTCCCCACCGCGCAGCCCGCGGCCGCCCTCTACTCTGCCGCACAAGGCCAAAGTATCCTTCCGTGACAAAGCGCCCGTGACAAAGTACCGGGATTGGGGAGTAAGATGCTGCGGTGATGCGTGGCCGGCGTCGCAGGGTCTCCTTTTCCGCGTGAATGCCGGAGACGCGCGAGGTGGACTATGAAACTTACCGGCAGATCTATTGGCGCCATGCTAGGGGCGGCCCTTCTACCGCTGGTCGCCGGCTGCGAGCGTCACAGCAGCGCGGAGCACTACTACCTGGTCACGACGAATACACGACTGGACTATTGGCAGTCCGCGGCGGACGGTCTGGCGCAAGCCGGCGCGGAGTATGGCGTGCACGCCGATCTTCGCGGGCCAGAGGACTACGATGCGCAGGCGGAGGTACAGGAGTTCCGCAACGTGGTCGCGCTGAAACCGGACGGGATCCTGGTGTCCGTCGCGGATGAGAAGCTGATGCGGCCGGCAATCGATTCCGCAGTCGCCGCCGGAATTCCTGTGATCACACTGGACTCCGACGCTCCCCACAGTCGGCGGTTGTACTTCATAGGAACCAATAACACGGAGGTCGGCCGTCTCGGGGGACAAGAGTTGGTCCGCCGGCTGGGTGGAAAGGGGAACGTCGTCTTCTTCACCATGCCCGGACAGCCGAATCTCGACGAGAGACTGAAAGGATACGAGGACGCCTTATCCAACTCGCCTGGCGTGAACGTCGCGGCGATCGTCGATATCCGCGGGCAGGGCGCTGTGGCCTTCGACAAAACCGAAGAGTACCTGGCCCGCACCGGGAAAGACAAAATCGACGGTTTCGTTTGTCTGGAGGCGTCCGCGGGCAAGGAAGTTGCCGAAGTGTTCCGGCGCAATAACACAAAGGATCGGGTCATTGTCGCCATGGATGTGGACCAGGATACTCTGGACATGGTGAAGAGCGGGGAAATCGCCGCGACCATTGCGCAGAAGCCATTCACGATGGCCTATGTGGGGGTCAAGGCCCTCGATGAGCTGCATCACTATCCGATCGGTTCGCCGGCAACGAACTATGCGGTCGATCCCTTTGCGCCGGTGCCTGCGTTCGTGGATACGGGCGTGTCGGTGGTGGATGCATCCAACGTGGATTTCTATCTGCGGGCGCGGAAGGCCTCGCGAAACCGCCAAGGCATGTAACCGCGAGTGGGCTCGCTCAAACGGGGGCGTCGCGGCGATCGGCGGCCGCACCGCCAAATCACGGCTCCGAATCACTGATCAAGGGGCAGGCGCTGCGCGCACCAGGCAGCCATGCCCCCGTTCATGCTGCTGACCCGCGGATGTCCCGCAGCCGCGAGCAGGCTGGCGGCGATGCTCGAGCGGTAGCCGCTGCCACAGACCGTCACCAACGGCCGGTTGCGCGGCGCAAGATGCAGGCGGTTCGGCAGTTCGCCCAGCATGAGGTGCTGGGCCCCCTCGATGTGCCCGGCCTCCCATTCTTGCGCGCTGCGGACATCGAGCACCAGGGCGCCATCGTTGCGGCTGAGCACTTCGCCGGTTGCCACCTGAGGCGTCCGGGAAAAGTCGCGGCCGTCCTCGATCCAGGCCGTCATGCCTCGCGCCAGGTAGCCCTCCAGGCGATCCAGGCCAACCCGGAGCAGAGCGCGTCGGGGCTTCTCGAGGTTGTCGTGGTCGCCGACCAGAATGATTCCCCGCGACGGGTCGAGCAGCCATCCGGCCCATAGCGAAAGATTTTGACCGGCGCCGATGTTGATGGCGCCCGGAATATGCGCTCCGCCGAAGGCCACGGAGGAGCGCAGGTCCAGAACGATGGAGCCTTCGGCGGCTCGACGCGCGACTTCGGCCGCGGTCAGCGGGCGCTCTCCCGCAAGCGGCGAGGCAAGCGGCGCTCCTTCGCTGTTGAGCGACTTCATCCGGGGGTAGTAGGCCGGCATCGGCGGCACGCTGTCCAGCACCTCCTTGACGAACGCCTCCTCCGTCAGCCGGAACAGAGGCTGCGTGGCGCGTTCATATCCAAGCGTGCTGTCGGCGCGCTCGCTCATTCCCGAACCGCAGAGAGATCCCGCGCCGTGTCCGGGATAGATCTGCAGGCCATCGGGCAGGGAGGCAATCCGGCTGTGCAGGCTTTGATAAAGATCGCGAGCAAGGCGCTGTTTTTCCTCTTCTCCTAAGAGGTCGGGTCTACCCAGAGAACCGGCGAACAGGAAGTCTCCGGTGAAGAGAGCGGCCGGCTCGGAGACGCTGCGGGCGTTGTCGAAGAGCAGGAAGCTCAGGTGCTCCGGCGTGTGGCCGGGCGTGTGCCGGGCGCGCAGATGGAGCCTGCCGATCGCCGCTTCCTCCCCTTCGCGCAACCGGCGATGCGGCATACCGTACCGGTATCGTTCTCCGTCATCGTAGGCGCTCAGAGCCAGTTCGGCCCCGGCGGCTTCGGCCAGAGCGCGGGCGCCGGAGGCGAAATCCGCATGGATATGGGTTTCCGTCACCAGCGCAATCCGCAATCGATGCCGAGCCGCGTAGCCGAGATAGCGCTCCACGTCGCGCATGGGGTCGATTACGACGGCCTCGCCATTCGAGGAGACGACGTAGGAATACTGCGCCAGGCCGGGGACTTCAAATTGCCGGATCTTCATCAATGCCTGCCCTGCCCAGTCGACATCCCGGTCGTCTGCTCCAGGTCTCGGCGGCTTCTTGCTTCTTCCCGTGCGCATACCAGGGCGCACAACTGGAAGACCATGGGATCGGCAATGGCGTACAGAATGGACGTTCCCTCGCGGCGGCGGCTGACCAAGCCGGCGCTGAACAGGATCTGAAGATGCTTGGAGACGTTGGGCTGATTCCCGTCGAGGGCCTCCACCAGCTCGCCGACCGGCCGCTCACCGGATTCCAGCTCCTGTAGAAGGCGCAATCGGAAGGGCTCGCCGAGCGTGCGAAAGCGGCGCGCAACCAACTCCAGCATTTTGCCGCTCATCCCGAGACCGGTCAGCCGCTTCGCCATGATTTGCATACATTACCACAGGAGAATGGAGTAAAGTCTCCGGCGAAAGCGGCGCGCCAGCATTGGAAAACCACCGTTTGTTCCATTGGACTGAGGGGGTCGGGCGCAACCGGAACGGACGGCGCGCTCCTAGTGCCGCGCGGGGGAGCCAATGCTCGGTCGCGCAACGCCGATGCGGCCGGCTCATCGAGCCGGGTGATTCGCCGTTCAACGCCCAGCATAAAAATTTATGAGCGATTCAATAAGCTCTCTCCGCCGGTTTCCGGGCCGTTGAATGGCCATCAATTCAAATGCATGCAATGACTTACGACAGGTTCGAGACGCTGACGTCTAACCAGTTGACGACCGGGCGATTCGGGCTGCGATTCCGGCCCTCGACGAAGATGAAGGATGCGCAAGGCGCTCAGCGCTCATCCTCGGGGCGTTGCCGTCAGCCTTTCCGTTAGTAGGGATCTTGAGGTAGCTTCATGGTGTTTTTTTGTATTCTTGCAGGCATTGCGGTACCTGCCGGACTTTTTGCAGCGTGGGAAGGCGTTAGCGGACGGAGGAGAAGCCCGGCCGATCCGAAGCTCGGGAGCCGGCCGCCGCATTCCAATCGGGTTCTGCTCCATGCCAGGGCAAACGCGGATTATGAAGTTGTGGTTTTGCCGCGACGAGAGATTCCGTGGATATCGGTGAAGGAATGCGAAAGCCTAATGCCCGGCAACCCCGTATTCGTCTCGGTTCAGAAGACGGGAAAGCGGAGCGCTCCGCCGTTTCCCGGGGCTCCGGCGCTTTTTGCCCAGCCCGGCGAGCTGGTGCGGGCGCTGCGAGAGATACCGCCCGATCGCTGCGTCATCCTTTGCGGTGAAGTGGATCTGACCGCAATCTCGAGGATCGAGGCCACGGATGAAGTGGTGAATGCTCATGCAATCTATGCATTGAAGCGCGAAACGATCCGCTCTGAGGTCGCCTGACAACCGGTAGTGAAATCCGGCGGCGGAGCGGACCTACCCGGGATCCGCCATGCAAGCGGGCCGGTGCGGTGGCGGGATGGGCTCCGCGGCGGAGCGCAAAGCCGCCGACGAAATTGCAAGGGCCACAGGCGAGACTCACGGAAAGGGCAGGATGCCAGATTCGATTGCAGAAGTTTCAATTCAGGATTCGATTGCAGAGAGCTTCGTGGAGAGCCGGCGGCCGGAGGCGCCATTGGAGACGGAGAACCGGCACTATCAGGCGCTGATCCGGCTCTTCGAGCGCGACCGCAGCCGGCTATTGCGGGTTGCGCTCAGAATCACCCGCAATCAGGCGGAGGCGGAGGATGTGCTGCAGGATGCCGCCCTGCGGGCGCTGTTGAAGCTGCATAGCTTCCGCGGCGATTCCCGACTCGATACCTGGGTGTACGCCATCGTGAGCAATGTGGCCATCAGCAGGCTGCGCCGACCCTGCTGGCTGCGCGAATGCCCGCTGGATGACGTAACGCCGGACTGGGAGTCCTCCTCCCGCGGCGGACACGCGGAATCGCATCACAGCGGCGAGGAGTATCTAGTGGGGCGTCAGTACCATGAAATCGTGCATTCCGAGATCGGAAGGCTCAAGAGTTCCTACCGGTCCGCGGTCCGACTGTGCGACCTGGAGGGCTACACCTACGTGGAGGCCGCGGGAATTCTCCATCTGAATCTGCCCAACTTTAAGGCCCGGCTGCTGCGGGGGAGAAGGACGCTTCGCAACCGCCTGCGGGAGCGGATGCTCGGCTGCAACGGCGCGGGGTGACCCCCGGCAGGCGGCTATGCCTGGCGGGCCGCCGCCGGGTCGATGGGGCCGGTATGCCAGATGTCTCTGCAATATTCGGCGACCGCCCGGTCGGATGAAAACGGCCCAATGTGCGCCACATTCAGGATCGACATGCGGTTCCATCGCTGAGTGTCGAGAAATGCCTCGCCGGCCCGGGTCTGGCAATCCACGTATGCCTGGTAATCGGCCAGCAGCATGTATTCGTCGCGGTCGAGGAGCGCGTCGTAAAGCGGGCGGAATAGCGATCCATCGCCATTGGTCAGAGCTCCGGAGACCCATGCATCGAGAGCCCTCCGCAGCTCCGGGAGGCCTTCGTAGTAGCGGCGCGGATCGTAACCTTCGGCCTTGATTTCGGCGACGCGCTCCGCGGTGAGCCCGAAGAGGAAGAAATTCTCCGCCCCCACGGCTTCGCGAATCTCGATATTCGCCCCGTCCAGCGTGCCGATGGTCACCGCCCCGTTTAGAGCGAATTTCATGCATCCCGTTCCCGACGCCTCCTTGCCGGCCGTGGAGATCTGTTCCGAGAGATCGGCTGCGGGATAGATCCGCTGTCCCAGAGTCACGTTGTAGTCCGGGGGAAAGACCACCTTGAGCAGGCCGCGAATGGCGGGGTCGTTGTTGACCAATGCCGCTACAGAGTGAATCAGCTTGATGATCAGTTTGGCCATTCGATACCCGGGTGCGGCCTTGCCGCCAAAGATGAAGGTGCGGGGTGGAATGGAAAGCTGCGGATTGTCGCGGAGGCGATGGTAGAGAGTGATCAAGTGGAGCACGGCCAGATGCTGCCGCTTGTACTCGTGCATCCGCTTGACCTGAATATCGAACATGGAGGCCGGATCGACCTCGAGTCCCAGTGCGCCGGAGATGTATTGCGCCAGATCCGTCTTTACCGCCTGCCGGGTGGCTCTCCAGCGTTCGCGGAAGGCGGGATCCTCCGCGTGGCCTGCCAGCTGGCGCAGTTCGTTCAGATCGCTTTTCCAGCCGGAGCCGATGGCTTCCTCGATGAGAGCGGAGAGCCGTGGATTGCTCAGCAGGAGCCAGCGCCTTGGGGTGACGCCATTGGTCTTGTTGCTGAAGCGCTCGGGCCACAGGCCGTAGAAGTCGCGAAAGAGATCCTGCTCCAGCAAATGGGTATGCAACGCCGAAACGCCGTTGATGGCGTGGCTGCCCACCGCGGCCAGATGAGCCATGCGGACATATCGTTCTCCCGTTTCATCAATGAGAGACACGCGAGCCAGCTTGGCGCCGTCACCGGGATATTGCGCAGCAACATCCTGAAGGAACCGCCGGTTGATCTCGAAAATGATCTCCAGATGGCGCGGGAGAAGCCTGCCGAACAGCCTCAGAGGCCAGCGTTCGAGGGCTTCGCTCAGCAGAGTGTGGTTGGTGAAACCGAAGCTGTCGCAGGTAATCTCCCAGGCCGGCTCCCAATCCATGCCATGGACGTCCACCAGCAGGCGCATCAACTCGGCGACTCCCACCGAGGGGTGGGTGTCGTTCATCTGGATGGCCCATTGGGTATGGAAGTCCTCGATTTTGCGGCCGCGAATCTTATGAATGCGGATCAT
>JAJYZK010000302.1 GCA_021799945.1 Acidobacteriota bacterium | reverse complement strand
TGGCCATCGATTCGGCCTTGGGAATCAAAGGGGCGCCGTTCAGGGTATAGCGCGCCTCCTCGTTCGAGATGGAGACGATGGTCTTCGAAATCATGTCTTTCAAAGACGCTGCGGAAATGCGGGTGAGCCCAGCCTGGGGAAACTCCGCGACCTGGGGAAAATTTGCTCTGGCCATGCCCACCATCTTGGTGTTGGAGCGGCCGGAGCGGATCTGCACCCAATGGTTCTCCATCAGCTTGATAGAGATGTCTCCGTCGGGGAGAAGCTTGACGTAGTCGTAGAGCTTGCGGGCGGGGATGGTGCATGCACCCGGCTTTTTCACCTTCGAGGGGCACGAGGTGCGGATGCTCTGGTCCAGATCGGTCGCGGTGATCGCCAGAAGGCCGGAGCCATCGTCCGCGGAGGAGGCCTCCAGCAAAAAATTGGAAAGGATCGGGATGGTGGTTTTCCGCTCCACCACGCTTTGCGTCGCGCTAAGCTCTCGCAGGAGTTCCTGACGGCTCACGCTGATCTCCATAGCTGCTGCTCCCTGCGCCGCCGCTGAATCCGGCGCAAATCCGACGCTCACCATCGTGATGGCTCCCTTGTCGATTGGACTCACTGTACACCAGCCTCAGCCGGAGCGCTAAGCGGAGTGGCCGTTCCTCATTTTAGCCCGCTTTTCGCTGTGCGGATCGGCGGTCAACGGGCTCGCCCGGGGATCTTCCGGACCATCTGCGCAGCCGGTCGCGTCCTGGAGTCGGAAGGACTGAGACGACGAAAAATTAGGAATTTTCTACCGTAGTAGCAGCAGTTCGCACTGGAAAAGTGGAAACCGTGGCTCGCGCCGCTTTGGACGCGTTTTCGGGGCCTATCAGGTTTTAGAAAACCGGGCCAGGAAAAAAGCAAAACCGGGAAAACCGTCCTGCAGCGGCGCGGTTACCCACAGTTTCCGCAGGCAAGGCTGTTGCCCTATGAGGAAACCGGCGGCTTGCTGAGGAAAATCGGCTCCGAGCGGCGATTTGCGCCGCATCGCCTCGAATCGGTTTTGCACAGGCGACGCGAAAATGCGGCAGGCGCCGGCGATGTCTTCGAAATTCATTCAGGACCGGAGGAGCGGGTTCTGAAGGAGCGTCGGAGAGCGCCGGCCTGGGAGCGGTTTGCGCCGACCGAGATCAGTGAAAATCCCGCAGCGGCGTCTTCGACCAGAATTCCTCATGGCGGTCGTCGCGATAGAGGATGCCGGTTACCCGTCCCGCGGAGGTGCGCTCGAAGATAATGCGTGTGCTGCTGCCGCTGGGATAGAAGAAGCGATCGGGCGTCTCCGGGAGCAATTGCGCGAGAGCACCGCTGCGGTTTTTCGATAGAAGCCGGTCGCCGCTGCGGAGAATGGTGATCTGGACCACTCCTCCATCGGAATACTCTCCCTCCAGTGCGTCGTAGGCGGAGGGATCCAGACGAATCGGGGTCGGGTGAAGTGGAATCAGGCGTCTCTCGGCATACGGTTTGGCGGTTGGAATGTCCGATAGCCGGTGAGAGAGGAACCACAAAGGAAGCTGCGGATCGCTGTAGGCTTTATCCCAGGCGTTGTGCTGGCAGCCGGCATACTCCCAGTAGCGAACATCGCCGCCGGCCTTGGCGATCGCCGAATACATGATCTGGGCCTCTTCCGTTGAAACCACACGATCCTCGGCCCCATGGAAGATCCATACCGGGGTGCGGCCGATGGCCCGGGAGTACTCTTCGGGCAGCTCGGCGTCGCGCCAGCGGCTGGGCTCGTAGGACCAGAAAATGCCGCCGCAAACCGGAGCGATGGCGGCGAATCGCCCGGGATACTCCTTGGCGATTTCCCAAACGCCGTATCCGCCCAGAGAGAGGCCGGTGAGATAAACCCGCTGCGGATCGCCGTGGAACTCCCGCACCTCGGCCCGCAAAGCGGCCATGGCCATGGCCATCATTTCGGGATCGGTCCAGTGGTGGTGGACATACGGGAGCTGCGGCATGACCACCACGAAGGGCCAGCGCTCGGGATGGGAGCGCAGGGCCATGGGCAGGCCGATCTGCGTCTCGTCCATTCCATCCTCGCCGCGCTCCCCGGCCCCATGCAGGAAAAGAATCACAGGCCAACGCCGCCCGGAACTCCATTCGAAAGGGAGATAGACGACATATCGGTAGACTTTGCCGTCGACTGCGACCGTTCGATTGAGAAAACCGGTGTCTTGTTTGCGCGCGTAGGCGCCGGATAGGGAAAAGCTCCACAGCAGGGCCGCCGTAAAGGCGAGCCTGACGCTCCGGCGAAGGCAAGGCATAGGCAGTTAGCAGGATATCGCGGCGCGCCTTCCCGTTCAGTCCCCCGAAAAAGTCGGCCGGCGCCGCCCCGGGATCCGCTCGGGTGGTCAGGTCAGGCGTTCAGGCCTTCCAGCAGCTTGTTGACCGTTCGGTTCAGGTCTTTGTCCGAGCGGCGCTGCTCGTCGATCTTGGCGATGGAGTGCATGACGGTGGTGTGATGCTTGCCACCAAACTGCCGTCCAATTTCGGGCAGCGAGGCCTCCGTCATTTGCTTCGCCAGATACATAGCGATTTGCCGGGGCACCACCACGGAGCGGGAGTTGTTTTTCTGCTTCAGTTCGGCGACGCGCATGCCGAAATGCTCCGCGACGGCGCGCTGGATGGCTTCAATGGTGATTTTGCGCACCTGGGTGTCGATGAACTGCTTCAGACACTGCTGAGTGGTGGGCAGCGTGAGCTCCACGCCATTCAGGCTGCACCAGGCGAAGAGCCGAACCAGAGCGCCCTCCAACTCTCGAATGTTAGTGCGGACATTTGAGGCGATGAACAAGGCGACATCCGTAGGCAGCGACACGTGCTCGCTTTCCGCCTTCTTCTGAAGAATCGCGACCTTGGTCTCCAGATCCGGCGGCTGAATGTCGGCGATCAAACCCCACTCGAACCGGCTGCGCAGGCGGTCTTCAATCTCCGGCAGCTCCTTCGGAGGCCGGTCGGAGGCGATGACGATCTGCTTCATGCTCTCGTGCAGCGCGTTGAAGGTATGAAAAAATTCCTCCTGCGTGCGCTCCTTCTGGGCCAGGAACTGGATGTCGTCGATCAGCAGCAGGTCCACGCAGCGGAACTTGTCCCGGAAGCTGCTCATCTTGTCGTAGCGCAGCGAGTTGATCATCTCATTAGTGAACTTCTCGCTGGAGATGTAGCAGACGGAGGCCTGCGGCTGCCGCAGCCGGACCTCATGGCCTATGGCGTGCATAAGATGGGTTTTGCCCATGCCGACGCCGCCATAGAGGAAGAGTGGGTTGTAGGCCTTCGAGGGACGCTCTGCGACCGCCTCGGATGCGGCGCGCGCAAATTGGTTGCCGCTGCCGATGACAAAGGCCTCGAAGGTATAGCGCGGATTGAGCTGCGCCGCGGTGCTCCAGTCGAACTTTGCCTGCTGCGGCAGAACTCCGGCGGCCGGCCGGGAGTTGGCGCGCTGGGCGCCGGAGGAATGCGCCGGCGCGGGAGCGAATCCGCCATCCTGGCGGATCCGCCCGTTCTCGGAATTCTCCGCCTGGGTTACGAAAGAAACGTCGTCGAACTCCATTTGCAGAACTTCAATGGCTTCCTGAATCAGATCGCCGTATCGATCACCAATGTGTTGAAACTCCTGGGTGGGAATCCACACGAAGAGGACGCGGCCGGCTACGTGGCTGAAGCGCGTCGGTTTGAGCCAGGTGTCGAAGGATTGCCGGTTTATTTTTTTCTCGAGGGCGCCCAGGATTCGTATCCAGGGATTGAGCGCCGTCGTGGCTGTGGCGACAAATGACATACTCTTCCTTCGATCAACGCCGCCTCCCTGATACTTTCCGCATGAGCCGGATCGCGGCGGCGCCAAGGATTGTCGTTTACGCGCCGGCGGACCACATATGGCTAGGAACTGCGTCGAGGGAATCGAGCCCCTTAGCGAAAGTATCCCGATCGAAAGTTCAGGTGGTGTGGACGCGAGGAAATCAATCGTGAACGCAGCCGATACTAGCACAATTGCGGGGCCATGCAACGCCAGTTTCTGGCAAATCGCGCTTTCTCTCCCCAGTTGCACCGCCGATAGTGAAAGCTGCGCCGCGGAGCTCTTCCGGCGGCCTCATTTGCCGGGCCGCAGTCCGGCTGGGACCGCCGCCGGACCTTTGCCGAAACCGCCCCATCCGCTATACTTAAGCCTTGCGGATCGCAGTCCGTTTTTGATCCAATTCAGGAGCACGGTTTCATGCCGAAGCGAACGTTTCAACCCAACCGCCGGAGCCGCGCCAAGACCCACGGCTTCCGCACGCGGATGAAGACAAAGGCCGGGGCCGCGGTTCTTTCCCGGCGGCGGGC
>JAJYZK010000301.1 GCA_021799945.1 Acidobacteriota bacterium | reverse complement strand
CTGCCCGCCATCGCCGGCCTGCAACAATCCGCTGCGATAGATATCGAGAAGATTCGCGGTAGCCGCGGAGCGCTCCAGATAGCGTCCGATCTGGATGAATTGCCACCCCAGCCCGTGGCTCATGGTGGTGTCGGTGACGCCCTGAAAGAGATGCACGCCTTCGGTCTCCGCGGAGAGGAAGTCGGCCAGCTTGCGGTCGCCCCGCTCCTCCTCCTGCGGCTGGGTCACGCGATGATAGATCCGGTTGAGCTGCTGCCACTGTTCGGAGCTGATCTCGTCGCGGACCTGCCGGGCGTTTTCCCGCGCGGCGATCAGGCAGCAGGTGATGGAGGAGGGGCAGCGGGCGTCGAAGGCGATCGTATGCGCCAGCGGGTAGTAGTCTCCCTCCCAGTTCACCCCCTCGGGCCGGCCCAGAGCGGCCAGCACCCGCGTCCATCTCGCCTCCACGCTGTCCCCGGACTTTTCCAGCATGAGCCCCAGGTTCACGTCCAGCAGGCGCACGCTATGCTCGGCGCGCTCCAGATAGCGGCTCATCCAATACAGGCTGTCGGCTACGCGAGAAAGCATATCTCCTCAATCGCTCAAGACCCAGGTGTCTTTGCTGCCCCCGCCCTGCGAGGAGTTCACCACCAGCGAGCCGCGGCGCAGGGCTACGCGGGTCAACCCTCCGGGAACGATGGTGACCTTGTCGCCGAAGAGAATGAAGGGCCGAAGATCCACGTGTCGCGGCTCCATGCCATCCTCGGTCAGGCAGGGAGCGCGGGAGAATTCCAGCGTCGGCTGGGCAATATAATTTCGCGGATTGGCTTCGATCATGCGCCGGAAATCCTCCCGCTGCGCGGCCGTGCTTTGCGGACCGATCAGCATCCCATAGCCGCCCGATTCGCCCACCGCCTTCACCACCAGCCGCTCCAGATTCTCCAGCGCGTATTTGCGCTGGGCTGGATCCGTCATCAGGTAGGTTTCCACATTCGGGAGGATCGGCTCCTCGCCCAGATAGTAACGAATGATGGCCGGCACGTAGGAGTAGATGGCCTTGTCGTCCGCCAGGCCGGTGCCGAAGGCATTGGCCAGGGTGACGTTGCCGGCGCGGTAGGCGTTGAACAACCCGGCTGCGCCCATGATGGAATCGGAACGGAAGGCCAGGGGATCGATATAGTCGTCTTCGACCCGGCGGTAGATCACGTCCACCCGCCGCAGCCCCGCAGTGGTGCGCATGTACACGACATTGTCATGGACCACCAGGTCGCGCCCCTCCACCAGCTCCACGCCGAGCTGCCGGGCCAGATAGGTATGCTCGAAATAGGCGGAGTTGTACACGCCGGGCGTAAGCAAAACGATGCTCGGCTCCGGCCGGCCCTCGGGAGCCAGGGAGCGCAGGGCGCTCAGCAGCAGTTGCGTATAGTGTTCGATCGGCCGCACCGCGGAGTCGCGGAAGAGCTGGGGAAAGATTCTCTTCATCACGCGGCGGCTCGTAAGCATATAGGACACGCCGCTGGGAACCCGCAGATTGTCTTCCAGAACGACAAACTCCCCCTGGCCGACGCGGAGAAGATCGGAGCCGGCAACCGCGATGTATACGTTGCGCGGCACCGCGAGCCCGCGCATCTCCCGGCGAAAATGCCGGCAGCTATACACCACTTCCCGCGGCACGCGGCCGTCGCTCAGAATTTTGCCCTGGTTGTACACATCGTGAAGAAAAAGATTGAGCGCGGTGATGCGCTGGGTGAGCCCCTTCTCGATGTGCCGCCACTCCTGCGCGGTGATCACCCGCGGCAGCAGATCGTAGGGCAGGATCCGCTCGGTTCCCTCGCCGCGGCCATACACGTTGAAGGTGATGCCCTGGGTCAGAAACGCCAGATCGGCCGAACGTTTGTATCGGATCAGCTCCTCCTTGGGCAGGCCGAGGAAGGACGCTACCAGGGAGCGCACGTGCGGGCGCATCTGCCCGTCGCGGGTAAACATCTCATCGTAAGCCCCATCCAGCGCGTACTCCCGCGGAGCGTCCTGCCGCGGACCCCGATCGGGATCCTGACTCGGATTCCGGCTCGGGGCGTCCTGGCTCGAACGGTCCGCGGGAGCAGGAGGTCCGGCGGCAGGGTCGGAATGTCCGGTTGACGGTCGCTTCATCGCGATCTCCTCAGTCCGCCATGGTGTATGCCCTGCCGCGCCCGGCCGGAGAGAATGCTCCTGGCCTCCCGGGCCGATGCCGGATTTGCAGGACAACTCTTTCACACTGAACGAACAGGCGCTCTGAACGAACAGGAACCCAGCGCCGGATCCGGCGCTGGGAATCGCCGGTCCGAACCGGGAGAACCCGGAACCCGCGCTGCGTCTTCGACCCCGCTCGCCGCCACCCGGCGCCCGACGGCTCGCGCTCGGCAGGCCCTACAGTATATAGCGGGAAAGATCCTGATCTTTCACAATTGCGGCGACCATGGCCCGGACGTAGTCCGGGTCGATGAGCACCACTCGCTCCCGGCTGTTGCCGTCTTCCCGTTGCAGCGCCGGGAGCGGCACAGTGGCCCCGCTCTCGGCGGCGGAGGCCACCAGATCAATGGCCGGCCCTTCCCCGGAATGTCCTTCGATCAGCTCCGGGGCCATGAAGCTGATATCGTCCAGAACCCGCTCCATGATGGTGTGCAGGCGGCGCGCGCCGATATTTTCCGTGGTCTCATTCACCCGAAAGGCGAACCGCGCGATTTCTTCCAGCGCTTCGGGGGCGAATCGCAGCTTGAGCCCTTCGGTTTCCAGCAAAGCCGTGTACTGCTTGGTCAGCGAGGATTTGGGCTCCGTAAGGATGCGGATAAAGTCTTCCACCGTCAGGGATTGCAGCTCTACGCGGATGGGAAAGCGGCCCTGCAGCTCGGGGATCAGGTCGCTGGGCTTTGAAACGTGGAATGCGCCGGCGGCGATAAACAGGATGTGGTCCGTCTTGACCATGCCGTAGCGGGTATTGACCGTGGTGCCCTCCACAATGGGCAGAATGTCTCGCTGCACGCCCTCCCGCGAGACGTCCGGTCCGTGGCCTCCCTCGCGGCCGGCGATCTTGTCGATTTCATCCAAAAAAACAATGCCGGAATTTTCCACCCGCTCGATCGCCAGGCGGGTCACCTGGTCCATGTCCACCAGGCGCGATTCCTCCTCCTGCACCAGATAATCGAAGGCCTCGCCCACCTTCATCTTGCGCTTCTTGGTGCGCTGGCCGAAGAGATTCGGGAGCAGATCCTTGAGGTTGATATCCATCTCCTCGACGCCCTGATTGGAGATGATTTCCAGCGACGGCGCATTGCGTTCGCGCACGTCGATCTCGACCGAACGGTCGTCCAGCTTGCCTTCGCGGAACTGCTGGCGCAGCTTTTCGCGGGTGCGGTTCTGACTCTCCGCGCCGGGCCCCGAAAATTCGCCTGGAACAAGAACTTTGGCGCCCTCCTGCGCGTGACCGGAGGCCGGGGCCGGAGCGGGAGACGGCGGCAGCAGAAGGTCGAGCAGGCGTTCTTCCGCATTCAGCTCCGCCCGATCCTCCACCTCCTCCAGTTTCTCGCCGCGCTCCATGTCGATGGCGATCTCGACCAGATCGCGGACCATCGACTCCACATCCCGGCCGACATATCCGACCTCGGTAAACTTGGAGGCCTCGACTTTGAGAAACGGGGAATTTGTAAGCTTGGCCAGCCGGCGCGCAATCTCCGTCTTGCCCACCCCCGTAGGCCCAATCATGATGATGTTCTTGGGCATGATCTCTTCGGCGATGTCCGGGGGGAGCTTTTGCCGGCGCATCCGGTTGCGGAGGGCGATGGCCACCGCGCGTTTCGCGGCGCGCTGTCCGACCACGTGCTTGTCCAGCTCGGCGACAATCTCTCGCGGCGTCAGATCGTCCAGCGCGAGCTCCTGCTCCTCGGCTGTTCCCGGTAAAAAGATCGCCATCTGAGTGCCCTCCTCGTCCGGTCGGCGCCAGCGCCGACCGCCTGCGGTGAAACCCGGTGATGCCGGTCCTGGCGCGAATGTGCTTCCGCCGCCGGCTGCTAGGCGCGCAGCTCCTCGATTGTGATCTGGTCGTTGGTGAAAATGCAGATCTGGCTGGCGATGCGCAGCGATTTCTCGGCGATGGCCCGGGCCGGCAAATCGGTGTTTTCCACCAGCGCGCGGGCCGCCGCCAGAGCATAGCTTCCGCCGCTGCCGATGGCCGCGATGCCCTCGTCGGGCTCGATCACGTCGCCGGCGCCGCTGATCAGGAAGGTCTGCCCCGGATCGGCGACCACCAGCAGGGCCTCCAGATTGCGCAGCATCTTGTCCGTGCGCCAATCCTTGGCCAGTTCGACCGCAGAGCGCCCCAGGTTTCCGGCGTACTGCTCC
>JAJYZK010000300.1 GCA_021799945.1 Acidobacteriota bacterium | reverse complement strand
GGCGGATCTGGGCAACCTGAAAGCGACGCCGGACCGGCCGGCGGTGGGAACGGTGATCGAGGCCAAGCTGGACCGGGGCCGGGGAGCCGTCGCCACCGTTCTGGTGCAGAACGGCACGCTGCGCCAGGGCGACAGCTTCATCATGGGCAACACCTTCGGCAAAGTGCGCGCCATGTTCGACGACCGGGGACGCACGGTGGTTGAGGCAGCCCCCTCCACGCCGGTGGAGATTCTCGGCCTCGAAGGCATGCCGGACGCCGGCGATACGGTGCTGGTGGTGGCCGACCGGGACAAGGCGAAGGGCATTGCGCAATACCGCAAGATGAAGGAGCGCGAGTCGCAACTGGCCAAGTCGTCGCGGGTCTCTCTGGAAGGACTGGCGGAACAGATCAAGCAGGCCGGCGTCAAGGAGCTGCCTCTGATCCTGAAGGGAGACGTCACCGGCTCGGTGGAGGTATTGGCCGATTCGCTGCAGAAGATGTCCACGGAAAAAGTGCGCATCAAGGTGCTGCACACCGGGGTGGGCGCGATCACGGAGAGCGACATTCTTCTGGCTTCGGCTTCGAATGCGATCGTCATCGGCTTCAACGTTCGCCCGGAGCGCAAAGCCGCGGAGCTGGCCGAACAGGATGGCGTGCAGATCCGTCTGCATTCCATCATCTACGAGCTGCAGGATGAAATTAAGAAGGCGATGTTCGGGCTGCTGGAGCCCAGCATCAAAGAGGTCTATCAGGGCCGGGCTCAGGTGCTGGCTCTGTTTAAGATCCCCAAGGTGGGAACCATTGCCGGGTGCCGCGTGCTGGATGGCAGCATCAAGCGCGATGCCGAAGTCCACCTGATGCGCGACGGAGCCCAAATCTTTAACGGCAAACTCTCCTCCCTCAAACGCTTCAAAGACGACGCGCGTGAGGTAACCAACGGCATGGAGTGCGGCATCGGCATCGCCAACTACAACGATCTGAAGGTCGGAGACACGGTGGAGGCGTTCGTCACCGAGCGCGTCGCCGCAGAGCTCACTTCGCAATAGAAAAAACGAAACCTTCCCTCGAAACGGGCTCTGCGCCGCCGCGGAGCCTTTCCTTTTGAGGCGCGGAGTTCAGAGCATGGTGCTGGAGGAGATACAGGCCGCGCTGCGCGAGCGCCAGCTCGACGCATGGCTCTTCTACGATCATCACTGCCGGGATCCGATCGCCTACCGCATTCTGGGTCTCTCTCCCGATCTGCACGCGACCCGGCGCTGGTATTACCTGATCCCGGCGCAGGGAGAGCCGCGCAAGCTCCTGCATCGCATCGAAGGATCGAAGCTGGACGCGCTTCCGGGGGGCGGGAGCTTCTATTCCTCGTGGCAGGAGCATGAGGCGGGGCTGCGCAAGATGGTCGGCTCCTGTTCGCGCATCGCCATGCAGTACTCGCCTCGCAACGCCATCCTGTACGTTTCTCTGGTGGACGCCGGAACCGTGGAGCTGCTGCGGGACTTTGGCGTCACGGTGGTAAGCTCGGCCGACCTGGTGAGCCGGTTTGAAGCGGCGCTCACGCCGGCCCAGATCCAAAGCCACTACCAGGCCCAGCGCAAGATCGATGAGATTCTCGCCGCGGCCTGGGTGGAAGTCGGCTCGCGCTCCGGGAAAACTACCGAGCACGACATGGCGCAATGGCTGCGGGAGGCGATGCGGAGGGCGGGTCTCGTCTGGGAACACGGCCCGAACGTGTCCGTCAACGCCAACACAGCGGATTCGCACTACGATCCTCCGCCGCTGCATTCCGCGCCGATCCGGTTGGGAGACCTGGTGCTGATCGATATCTGGGGCCGCGTGGATTCGCCCGATAGCTGCTTCTATGACGTGACCTGGACCGCGGTGGTGGGCCGCACTCCGAGCCCGCGGGAGCAAGCGGTGTTCCAGGCCGTGGTGCAAGCGCGCGACGCCGCGATTCGGCTGGTGCAAGAGTCGTTTGCGCAGGGCAGGGAGATGGCCGGCTGGCAGGCGGATCATGCGGCTCGCGAGATGATCCGCGAAGCGGGCTACGCCCAGTTCTTCACCCATCGGACCGGCCACAATATCTCGCGCAGCCTGCATGGAAACGGTGCGAATCTCGACAATCTGGAGACTCGCGACGAACGAATTCTACTGCCCCACACCTGTTTTTCCGTCGAACCCGGAGTGTATCTCCCCGAGTTCGGAATCCGCAGCGAGGTGAACATGATGACCGAACCCGGCAAGGCCCTGGTCACCGGACGAATGCAGACAGAGCTGTTGCGGATCTGAGCGCGCCGCCGCAGGAATCCCGGGGAGTGCGCCGGCGAGCAGGCGCCGTTCGCAGCGGATGGGTGGCAGAGCGAGGCAACCAGCCTGTATATTCTTGGAAGATGGTCCAACGGTCAGACAGAGCCGCTAAGGCGGCGGCAGGCGCCCCAGGCGGCCTGGGCTACGCAACCCTGATCGCCGGATGGCTGATTCCCGGCGCGGGGCATCTGATTCTCAAGCGCTGGGGCCGGGGCCTTGTGATTCTGGGCTGCATCACCTGCATGTTCATCCTGGGCATTCTGATGCAGGGCAAGTTATACGCGCCCAACGCGGCGGATCTGCTGGATCTTCTCGGATTTCTGGGCGACCTGGGAACCGGGCTGATGTATTTTGTGGCCCATGGGGCCGGACTGGGCCAGGCTCCGGTGCAGGTAGTCACGGCGGACTACGGCGCGAAATTCGTGGTGGTCGCGGGACTGCTGAATCTGATCTCCGCCGTGGATGCCCATAATATCGCGGTGGGGCGAAAACAATGACGCTCACTCCGTCTCACTTCACCGCCGTTTTGCTCTTCGCGGGCTTTGCCTCGGTGATCTTCGGAATCACGCAGCGGTCGGCCCCCAAGGCCATGGTGCGCTACGGGCTCTATTGCTTTTTCCTCTTTCTGGTCTCGGTCATCGCCGCCAGTTGGCTGATGTATTTCATCCGCCGGTGAACGGGCCCGCCCGTCCAGGGCGCGGCCTCTCCCACACCATCGCGTCGAAGCTATGCCGGGTGGCGAATCCCTGCCGCCGGTAGAGCGCTACGGCATTGGCGTTCTCGCGGGTTACGGTAAGCGTGAGAGCGCGGAATTTCCGCCGCTGGAGATGGCGCATGCAGTCGTTGAGCAGCCATGCGCCGAGGCCTTTGCGGCGATGCCTCGGGGCCACGCAGATCTGGGTGACGTGTCCGACATCGTCGCGCACGCGGGAGCAGAGCAGCAGCCCCGCCATCCCCTCGCCGCCGCGGAACGTGAGAACGCGCGTGGATTCGGAGTCGAAAATGCCGCAACCGGGGAATCGGACGATATTGTGCAGAAATCGCAGCGCGCCGGCGGTGGAGAGGTATTGATCGTTGATGAGGCTGTCCAGATGCCCCGCGTACGCCTCCGCGATCAATCTGCCCGCCGGGTTCAAATCCCCGTCCCTCCAGGATCGCAATTCCAAATTGCCGGCGAGGGCGGGATGGGGGCCGGCCGGCGGAAACTCAGGGGTCAGTTCGAGCTCCATAAATAAGCGTTCGTAGGTTCTGAATCCGGCCTGTTCGAGAGCTTCCTCATGCATGGGGTGAGAATGCAGGAGGAGCTGGGATTCGATTCTGTCGATGCCAGGGGAGTGCTGCAGCAACTCGACGAGGTGATCGAGCAGGCGTCGCTCGATGGCGCGCGCGGAGATCGCTCCCCCCGGAGAAGGCGCCGCGAAAACATCGCCGATCACCGCCTTGGCGCCCTCATAGACGAAGAAAACGTATCCGCGGATGCGGCCCTGCTCCAAGGCCACATAGCCGGGGAGCAGCTTGGAGTTCAGATACTGCAGGAGAAGCTCGGCGGAGGCCCGAAAGTCCCATCGGAGGCGCTCATTCCATAGGCGCGCCTCCGTCTCCAGTAGCGGCTTGAGCTGAGCCCCCGAAAAGTGGCGCAGGTCGAGAATTTCCAAATCGATCGCCGATGTCATCAAATCGTCGCGCTACACCGTTGACCGGGACAGAGGCTATCTCAGTCGTCTTAGAGCCTAGCACCGGGGGAAACCGGTGGCCAGCCGGTTAGAATCGGGCCCGTCAAGGATCCCATCGACGGCCCTGCCGCTTCGGCCGAGGCCTTGGAGCCTAGCTTTGGCGGGGAGCTGACCCGTGGCCTCCCCCGGCCTTCCGGCTGAAGGTACAGGCCCTAGGGTTTGGCGAAAACCGTATATACATCCAGGCCCTGCAACGGATAGGAAAAAAGCGGTTCATAGGAACGGCCCTGAAGAAGCTTTTTGAGGTCGCCGTCGAATATCTTCCGCGTAACCACAATGTGCCGCTGGTCTGGAATCGGGTCCAGATCGTAGTCGAGCACCTGCCGATCCCGGTAGAAGGAA
>JAJYZK010000299.1 GCA_021799945.1 Acidobacteriota bacterium | reverse complement strand
CATCTCCGGCCTCCGTATCCGCAATACGATCAAGCCCACCTGCTGCATCAGAAACTGCAAAACGATCCGGATCGTCACCACCGCCGCCACCAGGTCCGCAAGCTGCAGCACGCAGAACAGCATCGCGGCCAGCGCCAGCATCAGCAGGGAAATGTGAGGGAACCGGCGCCGCGGATGCACCCGGGCGAAGATCCGGAAGTAGTTTCCATCCGCCGCCGCCGCGTACGGCGCGCGGGAGTAGCCCAGAAGCAGCGCATAGACGGAGGAAAACGCCGTCCACATCACCAGGACCGCCAGAACCCGCCCCGCCGTCGGACCCCACACCCGTCCCACCATCTCCGCCACCACCGAGAGCCGCGCCCCGGAGCCGCCGCTCATCTGCCGCCAGGGCATCGCTCCCAGCACCCCCGTATTCAGCAGCAGATACAACAGCGCCACCAGTCCCACCGAATATAGAATTGCCCGCGGAATCGTCCTTCCCGGCTCCCGCACCTCGCCGCCCAGAAAGTTGATGTTGTATGCGCCCCAGTAGTCGTAGGTGGCGATCAGCGTCGCCGCCCCCAACCCCTTCCAGAAGGCTCCCCCGCTCGCAAACTGGCCCGCCATGCCGAAGGCCTGCCGTGCGTGGAAGTGTGTCAGCCCTGCGGTGATCGCCGCCGCCAGCGCGGCCATCACCCCCACCCAAAGCAGCCCGGAGAGCCGCCCCGCGATCTCAATGTTCCGGAACAGCAGACCCGCCGCCGTCGCGCAGCACAGCATCGCGGCCACAGTCGATGGAACCAGCAGGATCGCGAAATGGAAGGCCCCGCCGAAGGGCGAAGGGATCGGCAGATCGTAGCGAAAATACACCGCGCGCAGGGCGGGGAAGAGATAGCCCGCATACTGCGCCAGACCTACGCATCCCGACGCGATCGAAAGCGGAGCGCTGAAGCTAAGCTGCCAGATATACAAAAAGGAGAGATACCGGCCCAACCGCTTCGGACCGTAAATCACCCGCAGATACTCGTACGATCCGCCGGCCCTGGGCATCGCTGCGCCCAGCTCCGCCCACACCAGCCCGTCGCAGGCCGCCAGCGCCGCGCCCAGCAGCCAGGCCCAGATCGCGGGAGGCCCATGCATCGCCAGCGCCACCAGGGGAAGCGTGACGAACGGCCCCACCCCGATCATGTTGATCATGTTCAGGGCGACCGCGCCCCGGAGTCCCAGGCCGCGCATCAGGCCGTGTTCGAGGCCCTCGGTTCCCCCCATCCGTTCTTCCGGCATCGTCTCAAAGTAATCCGCGCACGCCTCCCGCGCAAAATCCCCCCGCCGCCCGTCCCTGCACTTACAATGGCGGGGAATGCTTTTCACGCCGCCGGATGGCTGATCCAATCCTCCTCACATACTCCGCGGCAGCGGCGAGATCCCTCTCCGCCGCCGCTCCCGCCTCCATCCGCGCAAACCTTCCAGACCACATCGGGTGAAGCTCCATGCAGGCTGGCTCTCTTTCGTTTCTGATCCTTCTGTCCGGCCTTCTCCTGGCCGCCCCGCCGCTCGCCTCGCCGGCCGCCGCCCCGCCCGAGCCCGTGCGCGTCCAGGATGCTCCGCAGCCCCTGTCCATCGACAGCGGGGCCGACGCTCTCTGGCAGTCTCTGCAAAAGCTCGATACCCGGGCCAGCATCCTGTTGATCGACGCCCACCCCGACGACGAGGACGGCGGCATGCTCACCCGCGAGTCCCGGGGCGAGGGAGCCCGCACCGCGCTGCTCTCCCTCAACCGCGGCGAGGGCGGCCAGAACGCCATGTCGGACGATGAGTGGGACCGCCTCGGCCTGCTTCGCACCCAGGAGCTGCTCGCCGCCGGCCGGTACTACGGCCTCGACG
Source organism: Acidobacteriota bacterium (assembly GCA_021799945.1). Lineage (GTDB taxonomy): Bacteria > Acidobacteriota > Terriglobia > Terriglobales > Acidobacteriaceae > PALSA-350. Next base: position 2,514 of record JAJYZK010000299.1, on the reverse strand, counting down.
ACCTCTACTTCACCCGCGTCGCCGACTTCGGCTTCTCCAAGACCCGCGAAGAGGCCCTCGCGCTCTGGGGCCACGACCGCGTCCTCTACGACGTCGTTCGCGCAGTGCGCCTCAACCGGCCTCTGGTCCTGGCCTCCGTCTTCGTCGGCGGCATCACCGACGGCCACGGCCAGCATCAGGTCTCCGGCGAAATGGCCCAGGAGGCCTTCAAGGCCGCCGGCGATCCCCGCGTCTTTCCCGATCAGATTCGCGATGGCCTGCCGCCGTGGTCTCCCCTCAAGGTGTACGCCCGCGTCCCCGCATTCTCCATCTCCTCCCGCGGCATGTTCGACTACGCCACCGGCCATTGGGCGCCCGTCCGCTTCTACGACTACGTCGCCGGCGTCTGGAGCGCCCAAGTCCCCTCCGTCACGCTCCGGATCCAGGAAGGAGACTACGATCCGCTTCTCGGCGAAGGCTTCTTCCAGCTTGCGCGCCAGGGATTGGCCCAGCAGAAGTCCCAGATTCCGGCCATCGGCGCGCCCCTCAGCGGTCCGATCTCCGTCCCCTATCATCGCTACGGCTCCCTGGTTCCCGCCCCCGCCGAGGAGCGGTCCTTCTTCGACGGTATCGATGTCACCCTCGCCGGCATCGCCTCCCTCGCGCCCAACCCTCCCGCCTTCCTCACCGAGGGTCTGCGGCGGATCGCCGACTCCGTCCATCAGGCCACCGCGGCTTTTTCCCCCTCCCATCCCGAGCTCTGCGCTCCCATCCTCGCCCGGGGAATGCGCCAGACCGGGGATCTCATCGCCGCGGTCCGCGCCTCCTCGCTGCCCGAGCCGGCCAGATACAACCTCCTGCATGAGCTCACCGTCAAGCAAAGCCAGTTCAACACCGCCCTGCTGCAGGCCCTCGGCGTAAAATTCCTCGCCGTCGTCACGCCGCCCCAGGCGGGCCATTCCTTCGCGATCTATCCCGGCGCCCAGGAGCCGCAGGACACCTTCACCACCGCCGTGCCTGGCCAAACCTTCTCCGTCGCCGCCTACCTCACCAATCCCAGCCCGCTCCCGGTCCGGATCGAGAGCGTAGCGCTCACCGCCGCCGCGGAGGTCCAGGCCCCGGCGCAGCACTGGACCATCTCCACCCAGTCCCCGGTCTCCGGCGAACTCTCCGCCAACCAGCGCGTCGCGGCCGCTTTTCAGGTCACCGTCCCCGCCGACGCCTCCCCCACCCGGCCCTATTTCCATCGCGACTCGATCCAGCAGCCCTATTACGACATCGACGACCCGCGCTACCTCAATCTTCCCCAAGCCCCGTTTCCGCTCCAGGCCCATGCCGCCCTCCGCTATCGGGGCGTCGCCCTGTCGCTCGACCAGGCCGTACAAACCGTGCAGCACATCGCCGGGCGCGGAGTCGTCTACCAGCCGCTCGTCGTCGCCCCCGCCATCTCGCTGCTGCCGGAGGGAATCTCCGGCGTCATTCCCATCGGGAAGGCCAGCGCCACGGTCACCTTCCGCCTGCATAGCAACCTCCAGGGCCCCGCCGCGGGAACCGTGCGTCTCCGCCTGCCCACCGGCTGGACCTCCAGCCCCGAGTCCGTTCCCTTCGCCACCGAAAAAGCCGGGCAGGAGGAGGAGATTGCCTTCGCCGTCCAGGCCTCCGGCCTGCAGGGAAAGCGCTATCCCGTCTCGGCGGTTGCCGACTGCGCCGGCGCGCAGTATTTCACCGGCTACGCCCCCGCCGGCTATCCCGGCCTGCGCCCCACCAATTACTACCCCTCCGCGCCCTATGTCTTCACCGGCGTGGATCTCTCCGTCGCGCCCCATCTCAATGTCGGTTACATTATGGGAACCGGCGATAGCGTGCCCCAGGCTCTGGCCGGCGTCGGCGTCGCCGTCCACCTGATCCCCGCCGAGGAGATTGCCCGCGGCGACCTCGGCCGCTACGACGTCATTGTGCTCGGGATCCGCGCCTATGTGGCCCGTCCCGAGCTGGCCGGCTTCAACCAGCGGCTGCTCGAGTACGTCCACCGCGGAGGAGTGCTCATCGCCCAGTACGGACTGCGCGAGTTCGACCACAATTACGGGCCCTACCCCTACAGCACCTCATCGGACCCGCAGAAGGTCGTCGACGAGAATTCGGCGGTGAGCCTTCTGGATCCACGGAATCCGGTCCTGAACTGGCCCAACCGCATCCAGCCCGCGGACTTCCAGGGATGGGTGGAGGAGCGCGGCCACGGCTTCCTCGCCTCCTGGGACCCCCGCTACCAGCCCCTGGTCGAAATGCACGATCCGGATCAGGAACCGCAGAAAGGCGGCCTGCTCTACGCCCGCTATGGTCGCGGAACCTATGTCTATGTGGCCCTGGCGCTCTATCGCCAGCTCCAGCTCGGCGTTCCCGGCGCCTACCGCATCTTCGCCAATCTGCTCAGCCTGCCCAAGGCGCCCAATCTCTCACGCTGACCCCGCCCGGTCATTTCGGGGACCACTCCGGCAGCGCCAGCGACAGCTTCACGCGCAGCTTGCGGACATACAC
>JAJYZK010000298.1 GCA_021799945.1 Acidobacteriota bacterium | reverse complement strand
AGGGTAGCGGGCGGGCAGGGACCGCAGCAGCTCCGCCTCCGGCAGCCGCGACAGGGGGCCGAATACAATGCCGTCCAGCCATTGTTGCGTATCGGGCCGGCGCACCAGGTTCAGGAATTCCTCCATCCAGGCTGTTGTGAATCCCTGCGGAGAAACCCACATCTGCCCGTGGGGATGGTATTGGCGCAGATTCGCTTTCTGCTTCTCCAGCAGGGCCAGCAGGAGCTTCGGCTCGGTATGTCCCGGATCTCCTCCCGGAACCATCACCGCGTCCACCCGCGGCAGCAGAGCGAAGATGCGGCCCCATTCCTCGATCGCTCGCTGCACCGTGGCCGGATCGCCGTAATCGCGGTCCATCGCCGGATACCAGATCCAGACGTCCAGGCCGTAACTGTCGGCGATCTTCGACATCTCCACCATCATGCGCTGGGGAGGGAGCGGAAATTGCGGGCTGTCTGGGAGATCGTCCGAGCGCGGCGGAATCAACTCGATGGCGTTGGCCCCGAAGATGGCCAGCTCGCGAATGTACTGGTCCCACATTGCAACGGTCCACGCGTCGTAGGAATTGTTCTTTGGCCGGTACCCCAACTGGTGGCCTCGGAGCCTGTACTGGGGGCTGCTGGTGAAGCGCAACGGGGGCGCCGCCAGCAGCGCCCGCTGCGGTCCGAAGTCGATCAGGCGAAGCAGCTTGCCCACTCCAAACAGCAGGCCGCGCTCGTCGGCGCCCAGCGCCAGGATCCAGTCGCCGCTCCCGCTCCCGCCGTCGCGCCCGCTATGGAGAAGGAAGCCGTCGGGGGGGAGCGGGCGCGGGAGTATGGACGAAAGATCGAAGCTCCGGCCCAGCTTCTCGGCCGACCGGCCGGTCGCCAGATAAATAGTTGCCGGCGCGCTTCCAGCCGCGTTTCCGGCCTCGGCCCGGCGCACGGGCCAGAGAACTCCGCAGCGCTTCTGCGCCTCCTCCACCAGCACCTGCGCGGCCTTGGCTTCCCGCGCGCCGGAGGAAGCGCTGAGAACGACTGCGCAGCTTTGCAGATCGATGCCGCCGCTCCGCGCCAGAGCCCAGGAAGAGCCCGCGGCGGCCGAAGCGGCAAGCTGAAGAAAGGTCCGGCGCCTCATGTTTTGCAATCGCCTCCTCCCATCCATGGCCGCCGGGCTGCGGCCGCCGCTCGCGCGGGCCGGCCCCTGCGCTTGGCGCGAACCGAGCGCGCCGGCGCCGGAGGAAACCTCCGAAGCCAAGCCCTGCCGATGGCCCAAGTTTCCCAAAGTAATTCCTCGAGTCGGAACTTGTCCGCGGATGCCGATTTCCGGATAGCCGGTCCGCTCCCGGCAAGCCGATCATCCGCAGCCAATCCTCCGCTAGGAATCCGGCTTGCGAGGGCAATGTCCATGCGTGGTTTGGCGGTTCGATCGGGCTCGTTCCACGAAGACGAACGAGATGGCACGACTGCTCCGTTGCAGCAAAGGCTATCGGCGCATCTACTCCCATGTCGAGAAACTCGAGGCCGTCTTCCTCGGCTTCCTCTGTTTCGCCATGATCCTCGAAGCATCGGAAGCATCGCGGCAGTCCCCCGTACAGGCATAAATCGCGTAATGGCCGACGCCCTGTTCCCGAGCCACACCATCCACGGTGCAGCCTGCCTCAACCCGCGTGAGCGCAGCAAGGACGTGCGCCTTCGTGTGTTTGCTTCGGCTCATCCGTCTCCCCCGTTTCCTTTGTCCAAATCGTATTCCGAGGCGGACGGATTTAGGGGGCCGGGTCAGAAGTAAGGGGGAATGTTTTTTTTCAGGGACGCTTCCCGCTCCCATACGTCGTGGGCATCCAGCCTTTCCTCCAGGCTGGTGTGAATGTGCTGAGTGAGCAGTTTTGTCACAAGATCGGGATCGTGACCGGTAACTGCCTGGATGATGGCGTTATGTTGTTGCCGGATTCTTTCCAGCTCGGTCGCGTCGTATCCAGATCGCTGGATGCCAAAGATGCGCATGAGAAGGCGCGTCTCGTTGACCACCTTGAGCATGCGGTCATTGACGGCCATACGCATGAGCATATTGTGAAAACTGAGGTCGGATGCCATGAACCGATGCATCTGTTCCTCATTCAGGGCCGGCTTCCCGGATTTCTCCAGTTCACTTTTGAGATGCAGGATATCATCGGAAAAACCCTGCCATCGCTCCAAGTCAATGGAACGGAGCGAGGATTGGGCGGCTTTGCGCGCTAAATAGACCTCGAGCGCTTCCCGCAATTCATAGAGATCGATGATGTCCTGGCGTCCCAGTTGCACCACCAGGGTGCCGCGATTCGGCGTTTGGTCGAGCAGTCCTTCGGCCACCAACTGGCTCAGGGCCTCTCGGATTGGAGTACGGCTCATCTTCAACTCTTTCGCCAAAACCAATTCGGAAATTGGGACTTCGGGCTTGAGTTCGCCAGAGGCAATTTTGCGCTGGATGTAGGCGTAGGCCCGCTCGCGCATGGTGCCAACCGGGCTTGAATTGAAGGCGCTTTTGCGTTTCATAAATTGACCTTGTTCTCAGAGTGCGTATTCCATAACCGGGAGGATTTTGGGGATTATATGCCCGTCGTCATCGCGGGGGAGCCGTGGGATTCGCCGCGGGCGATTTCCACGGTTTGTGGGAAGGGTGGAAGAAACGGATGCATCGTTGTCTTCCATGCTTCCCAGCGGACCGTCAGCTCCATGGCTCTGGTGCGCCTGGTCCCGGTCCTGCTCGAACCGCGCAGGACTGACGTAGTTTAGCGTGGAGTGCATGGGCTGGGGGTTGGGCCACAGCAGCCAACCTGGCGCTTCGTCCTTCGCCGCGCCAATGGCGGGAAGCTGCTCACCGCGCAACCGTTCCGCCTTCAGCGATCCGAAAGGCGTTTCCGTGACCGCGTTGTCCAAGCAGATGACGTTGCGGCGCATTTTCGTCTCCCTTTCGCCATGGCGGCGGCTCGCTCAGGAATACGTTTTCGGGGGCAGGGCCAAAAATCCTTCATGCATGTATATCCTGCATTTCCTGACAACACAAGAGGTATACCTAATGACGACAACAAATACGCCGTCCATATATGTTAATTGATACACCGGCGGCGATTGCTGAAGGTTTCCGGCGTGGAGCGCAGGGCCGGGCCGCGGTGCGGCGAAGCTTCGGAGGGATGCTGCCGGCGGCCTTGATGGGACTGGCGTTTTTCCGAGGAACTCCGATGTTCGCCCAAGCGGAATGCGACCGGAACAAGATCCGGCCGCATTCCGGTCACCCGAATTCTGCGCGAGTCCGTCAGCGAAAACTATTCGGGCTAACGTTTCCGCCGCTCCTGCTGCAGCTCGCGGTAGAGAGCGCTCTTGGAAAGGCCGCGCTCTCTGGCCACGCGCTTGAGCGCGTCTTTCTCCTCGAGGCCTTCGGATCGCGCGAGATCGCGAAGCCGGTCGTTCAGGCTGAAGGCGGCCTCCGCCGGCTCCAGGCGGGGAAGGTTTTCGATCAGCAGCACCAGCTCGCCCTTCACCCGCTCCCTCGCCGCCAGCGCCTGGCTCACCTCGGCGACGGTTCCGCGCAGAAACTCCTCATGCAGCTTTGTCAGCTCCCGGGCGACCGCGATCTGCGTTTGCGCGCCCCAGATTGCCTCCACATCCGCAAGGGTTTCCAGGATCCGATGCGGCGCCTCATACAGCACCAGGGTCGGCGCGGTTTTGTGCATGGAGGCCAGCTCTTGCAATTGGCCCCGGCGGGCGAGCGGCCTCGACTCGAGAAATCCGGCGAACAGGAACCGCTCGGTCCGCAGCCCGGAGGCGACCAGGGCGGTGAGAGCCGCGCTGGCGCCGGGAATCGGAACGATGGGCAGGCCGGCCGCGACCGCAGCCCGGACCAGGAAGGCTCCGGGGTCGCAGATTCCGGGCGTTCCCGCATCGCTGACCAGCGCGACTCTTCCACCCTCAAGGATCAGGCCCACAATCTCCGAGGCGCGCGCGTCCTCGTTGTGCTGATGGCAACTGACCGTGGGCTTGGAAATGCCGTAACGGTGAAGAAGCTTGCGGGTCGTTCGCGTATCTTCGCAGGCGATCCGGTCCACACTTTGGAGGACGCGAAGCGCGCGCAGGGTGATGTCCTGCAGGTTTCCGATCGGGGTTCCGACAAGATACAGTCCCGGCGCCAGCGGCCGGGCTTCGGCCGGATGGCCGCCGGGCCTCAGCCGGAGATGCTCCGGTGGGTCCTCCCGGACGGTCTCCGGGTCCTCGCGTTCGTCTCGGTTCACTTGCGTTCCCGCCGAGAGCCTACTCCTGGCTCTGCTGCCGGAGCTTGCGGCTTTCCGCCAGCAGGGCCATGGAGTGCATCAGGTTCTGTAGGGTAACGATGCCCACGATTCGCTCGCCGCGGGTCCCGGGGACCAGGG
>JAJYZK010000297.1 GCA_021799945.1 Acidobacteriota bacterium | reverse complement strand
AATCAGGCAGTCGTTGCATGCCGGATCAATAGAAATCGCTCCCGGACTCGGGCCTATCGCATCGCCAACATCGCGTATACCCGCAAGGGGCAGGAGCATTGGTGCGACAACGACTCCCTTTGGGGCTTTGTCCTGGAACCGGGTACGATCAACAACAAGATCGCCGGGGACCCGGTAAAGAACACGGAATCGTTGCTAGACACACTCGGGTTGGAAGTGGGGATCCGGCTTCAAACCGGAAGAGCATTCTGGCTTCGTGGCGTGGGTCCGGGACAAATGGGACGAGGCAGAATTCAGAGGGTATTATTCGCTTTCCGAACAAAGCTGGAATCTATGCTGGTCGCAATGGAGTGAGCTGGCGCGTCCCGCGCCCAGCGATGCCGCTTCTATCCTGTGATTTCCGCGAGGGGTAGCATTTATAGAGTTCTGGTGGCTGTATCTTCGGATGTAGCGGTGTGTTTTTCGGACAGCGCACTTTCGAGGATGGGCAGAGTACTCGGGAAAAGGAGGTGCGCCACTATTCTGACTTCAGGCCAGCATCCGATGTGCGCGGCGCCCGGGGTATGCCGTCGGCCAGCGGAAGCGCAAGTGGATCGAAGACTGCTTTGACGGGACGAAGGACATCGCGCCGCGGCGCAGCCTGAAACATCGCTGAAACATCAGGGGGAATTCAGAGTGGGCTGGATCTTCACCTTCGCGGCGGCGGCTTCTAACCTGCTGCGGTTACCAAGCCTGGTTGCGATGCCGGCTGCGGTCGGTGGGGCCGATCTGCGACTGGCGGACAGCTTCCGCTCCGCCACGAGCCCGGAATCTGCTGCAACCATGCGTTACATTCGCCGAACCCGAGCTGTGACGAAGAGAATGCAGGCCGCAAACGGTCTTTTGCAGCGGCTTGGTGGAAGATGAAGCTGCGCATCCTCGCCAAAAAGCTACGCATCAATTCGCAGCGCTTTTTCGGCATTCCGCCCTTCCGCTTTTCTGCTCTGGCGGACGGAATTCGCCGCGTTCTCTCCGGCAGAGCCTTCCAGCCTCCGCAAGAATTGCACCCGCACCCGCAACTCGAACTCGCCCGGGCCTGGTCGGCTTGAGAAATTCTGAGCAGAGTCCTGCCTTCCTTTTCCCGGCGAGGGCGGGCGCTCTCGCGCGAAGCAGGGCCGCTCATTTTCCCTTGGGCCCCAAGGGCCGGCGCGCGAAGTAATACAGGGAGCAGGCCAGAAGCAGAAACATGGCCACCGCTACCCAATCGTGGTGCAGGGGATTGTCTGCCGGCAGCAGCAACACATCTCCTTTGCCGGCGGCGGCTTCATACAGCTTGAGGGCCACGCCCAGCAGGCCGACGATGCCGCCGGCGGCGATCAGGCCGCTGGCGTACAGGGAGCCCGGACCGATTTCGCTCTCCGCATCCCCGCCGCCGGCCGCCCGGGCGGAGGCCCGGTCCACCAGCCAGCGGACAACCCCTCCGACGAAAATGGCCAGGGTGGTGGCGATGGGTAGATAGAAGCCCACGGCGAAGGAGAGAGAGGGGACGCCGAGCAATTCCACGGCGAGCACCGCAAAGACTCCCAGCAAGACAAGACCCCAGGGCAGCTTGCGGCTGAGAATGCCGTTGATAACCGTCGCCATCAGCCGGGCCTGCGGGGCCGCCGCCCTCTCGCTGCCGATGCCCTGAATCCACTGCACATCGACGGTCTTCGTCTGCGGGTTATAGAGATACTTTCCGTCCGCCAGATCCTCGGAGCTCCATGCATTGAGCAGGACGTAGCCTTGAGTGCGGCGGCTCTCCGAAGTCCCGTCGGGATGCATCAGGCGAATCCGGCCGGGGCGGGAACGCCATTCCTCGATCCGAACTCCCTGGTGCGGGGCTGCGATATCCCAGGGACGGGAGATCTGGCGATATTCCGAGAGGCCCCGATTCATGGCCTGCAGGGTGGCGCCCACGGCGAAGGTGGAAACGCAGACTCCGATCATGAGCGCAATCTGTTGCTTGCGAGGCGTGGCCCCGATCAGAAACCCGGTTTTGAGATCCTGCGATGTGTCGCCGGCATTGGAGGCGGCGATGCAAACCACTCCGCCGATGGTGATGGCGAGCGCGCCGAAGGCGGGGGCGGTCCACCCCTCGACCAGAAAGACCGCCGAAGTGGCCATGAGGGTGGCGATGGTCATGCCGGAGACCGGGCTGGCCGAGCTGCCGACGATCCCCACGATGCGCGAGGCTACGGTGACGAAGAGAAAGCCGAAGAAGACGATCAGCAGCGAAGCCAGAAGGTTTGCCAACCAACCTACCTGCGCGCCCGGCGCCGGCTTGAAAACCAGGAATAGAAAGATGATGACGGCCAGAACGACCGAGCCGCCGGCCACCACGCCCATGGGTAGATCGTCCTCCGTTCGCGCCACTGCGGCATCTCCGCTCCGCCCGCCGCGCAGGTTGGCGAATCCGGCTCGCAGCGCGCCGAAGATCGTGGGCAGCGTCTTCAGCAAGGTGATCAGGCCCGCCGCGGCGACGGCCCCCGCGCCCATGGGACGGATGTAGGCCGACCACAGATCGCTGGGCGACATCTGCGCGATCGGCCGGGTTCCGGGATAGAGCGCCCGGGGAAGCTGGGAGCCGAAGAAGTAGATCGCCGGCATCAGCACCAGCCAGGAAAAGACTCCGCCGGCGACGATGACGCCGGCGACGCGTGGCCCGATGATGTAGCCCACGCCCAGATATTCGGGAGTGGCCTCGGCCCGGATGGCCGCGCCTTTGAGCCACTGCGGTTCGTAGCCGGGGGCGCTCGGCCAGGCGCCCAACAGATTCTCGTTCTGAAAAAGCGTGTACAGGGCGCCCAGTCCGAGGCCCAGGAAGACGCGGCCGGCGAAGGAGCCTCCCTGCTCTCCGGCCAGCAGGACATCCGCGCACGCCGCGCCTTCGGGATAGGCCAGCGAGCCGTGCTCTTCGACGATCAGCCGGCGGCGCAAGGGAATCATGAACAGGACGCCCAGCCATCCTCCGGCCAGCGCCAGCAGAAAGATCCGCCAGTAATCCAGATCGAAGCCCAGGAAGAGGAGCGCCGGCAGCGTGAAGATGACGCCCGAGGCGATGGACTGCCCGGCATTTCCGGTGGTCTGTACGATATTGTTTTCGAGGATCGAGGCATGCCCGAGCCCGCGCAGAAGGCTGATGGAAAGCACCGAAATGGGGATGGAGGCCGCCACCGTTAGCCCGGCGCGGAGGCCGACATACACGGTGACCGCCCCGAAGACCAGGCCAAGGATACAACCCAGCAGGATGGCCCGGAGCGTGAGCTCCGGACGCCTCTCCTGATCCGGAACGTACGGTTCATAACTCCGCCGGATTTCCGCCAACGGCTCACCTCCGCGGCAATTGCGAGAAGCAACAGCCTGTTTACCCTAACAGGAAGCGGCTGGCAGGCGGAGCGGAATCCGGGAGTTTGTTGAGAAACAGATTTTTGGCCGGAACAAGATCCCATCCCCTGCGTAGCTCGATGGGCAGGCGCACATCCTATTGCGCCCGCCTCGCTCGCTGCCGCGGCGCGTTTTTTAACAAAGTCCCGGCGGCAGGCTGCGATTGGTCTGGCCTTCCGGCCTCCGGCGCCCATATACTCAGTGCATCGGCGGCAGGCGGGCGCAGAGTGCATTTAGCCGTTGTGAGGTGCGTCTTTCCCAGTCGGACTTATCCCCTGACTTTCGACCTCCCGCGATCGGAAACTTCGGTATGGCGGGCGGTCAGCCGCGTGCTTCGAAGTCCGGTGGACTCTATCTGCTGCGCTCTGTTTCCCGCCGCCTGCGCCCTGTGCAGCGGTCCTCTTCTTGGCTTCAGCCGCGCCCCCGTCTGTGACCTCTGCTGGAATCGCTTACCCCCTCAAAATGGAATGCTTTGCACCCGGTGCGGAGAAGACCTGGGCATCTCCAGCTTCAGCACGCCGCGGTATGCCGCGGATTCTCCCCGGTCCGGCTCCGAACCGCTCTGCGCGCCCTGCCGTCTCGCGCCGCCGGCCTTCGTGAAAGCGGCGGCCTACGGGCTGTACGACGACCGGCTGCGGGGGCTGCTGCATTTGCTGAAATACTCCGGGATGGCCCCGATCGCTACCGGGCTCGGGCCGTTGCTGGCGAATGCGATCGGCGCATTCGCGGAGGCGTGGGACCGGAATCCGGACCGGAGCCCGGCGGTCGGCGGGCCGGAGACGGTGCTGGCGATTCCCGTTCCCATGCACGCCTCCAAGCGGCGGCGTCGCGGCTTCAACCATGCCGAGCTTCTGGCCCGGGCGGCGATCGCGGAGCTGCGCCGCCGGCATCCGGCGCGGCCTTTGCGTCTGGAACCCGCGCTGTTGGAGCGCCGGAAGGCGACGGCCAGCCAGGCCGGCCTTAGCGCAAGCCAGCGC
>JAJYZK010000296.1 GCA_021799945.1 Acidobacteriota bacterium | reverse complement strand
TCTTTTGGACGACGCCGACGCCGCCCATGCGTCAGCCGCCGCGCATGTGGCCGAGACGGGACATTGGGTCACGCTGAAGGTCGACGGGATACGCTACCTGGAGAAACCGCCGCTCCCCTATTGGCTGGTCGCCGTCGATTATCGCATCTTTGGGGAAAACGTCCTGGCCGCCCACCTGCCCGGGAGCCTGTCCGTGCTCGGTTTAGCGGTTCTCGCCTGGGCCTGGGCTCGCCGCGCCTACGGAGACCGCGCGGCCTTCTACGCCGCCCTTGGCCTGCTCACCTGCTCCGGCGTCTTCCTCTTCACCCGCATCTTCATACCCGAGGCGCTGCTTACTTTACTTCTTTCGCTGGCTCTCTATCGATTTCTGACCGGAATGGAGGACGGCAAGCCCTCGCACTGCTATCTCGCGTGGACCGCTTTGGCCCTGGCCACCCTGGCCAAAGGGCTCATCGCCCCGGTCTTTGTTCTGACCGCGCTGGGGCTGTACTTGCTGGCGGCCGACGAGTGGCGGAACTGGGGCAAGCTGCGGCCGGCGACCGGATTCCTGCTCTACCTGGCGATCGCCGCGCCGTGGCATATTCTCGCCGGCCTGCGCAATCCCGGCCAGGGTCACCCGCACGGCAATATTCCCTCCCCCGGCAATGTGCATGGATTCTTTTACTTCTATTTCATTAACGAGCACGTTCTTCGCTTCCTGGGAAGGCGCTACCCGGACGATTACAACAAGCTGCCCGCAGCTCTCTATTGGCTTTTGCACCTGATCTGGCTATTTCCCTGGAGCGCCTTTCTGCCGGTTGTGGCGGCCGCGCTCTGGAGAAGCCGGGGCCGCTGGCGGCAGGGCTTGCGCGCGGCGCAGGACCGCGCGGAGGGTTTTCGCAGCCGGACCACCTGGCTGCTGGGCATCTACGCGGTCTTTATCCTGGCGTTCTTTTCCCTCTCCACCAATCAGGAGTACTACACCTTCCCCGCGTATTTCCCTTTGATTGTGCTGACGGCGGCGGCGCTGGCGGGGGCCGAGGCCCGGGCCGAAGAGGGAATCGAGTGGAGGTCCCTTCTGCGCTCTCAGGCGGCCTTCGCCGCGGTCGGAGCGGCCGCCGCCGCCGCGCTCGCCTATGGGCTCTGGTCGGCGCGCAGCCTCCCGTACGTTCCCGACATCGGCGACGTGCTCGCCCGGCGCGACGTGGCGGGATATACCCTCTCGATGGCTCACTTTTTCGACCTCACCGGACCCTCCTTCGCCGCGCTTCGCCTGCCCGCGGGGCTGGCCTGCGCGGGCCTGCTGCTGGGTTCGCTGGGAGCGCTCGGCCTGCGCCTTCGCCGCCGCCATTTTGAGGCCAGCGTCAGCGTCGGGTTCACGGGCGCCCTGTTGCTGATCGCCGCGCACATCGCCCTGGTGCGATTTGAGCCTGCGCTCTCCTCCCGATCCATGGCGGATACAATCAACCGGATCGCCGGGCCCCCCGGCCGCAATGGACCATCCGAAGAAAACGCGATTCTGATTCTTTACGGCGACCAGGCCGATGGGTCCTCGATCCTCTTCTACACGCACCGCCCGGCCCTGCTGGTCCACGGCCGCATGAATGCCGTGCTTTGGGGCTCGTATTACTCCGACGCGCCGCACATTTTTCTCAGCCCCGCCGAGCTGCTTGCCGCATGGGGCCGCGGGCCGCGCAAGTTTCTTTTCGTTCCGCAAGAGCACCGCGCCGCCGCCGCCGCGCTCTTGCAGGGACGCGGCTATCTGCTGCAGGAGCTGTCGGGCAAGGCCCTCTATACGGATCGGCCGATCGACGATGCCCGCCCCGCGTTTCAAAGGCGCTGATCACCGGGCGCATCCCCCTGGACGACTTGGTGAACCGCGGCTGCCACGGGCCGCTATGTCAGATACGAGAGCAACGGAAATAAGCCGGCGTCGCCGCGCTGAGGATCTGGCGTCCACGAACTTGAATCAAGCCGCCGGAAGGTGAAATGGCGGCCGGCGACAGGGACACGAAGCTGTCCAACAACGGCGCGATTTGTGAATCGCTTCACTGGCTGGGAGCTTTGCATGCAAAGCTGGCGGAGTCCTCCGGGTTAGAGCTGCCGTTGTACTTCGCCACCTGCGGGTATGGACAGATTGGGCGCGTCATGAGCACCTTGTCATCGTCGTCGTTCTTCGTTGCGACGATGGCCGCGGGAGCCGTTCCCTGTTCCTCCCACGCCTCCAGCGCGTCAAATATGCCGTACTTTGGACCCTTGGCTGTGGTCAGGCCAAACTGTCCGAAGGCCGTGGCTCCCGGGCCGCCCGCGCAATGGCCCATTCCCGGAACCATATACAGGCGCACAAACTCCGATGTTTTCGCCGCGCCCATCTTTGCCTGCACCTGCCCATAATAGGCAATGGTGTTCAGCGGTGAGATCGCCGGATCGTTCCAGCCGTGGTACAGGATCAGTTTGCCTCCGTGCGCCGCAAAGCGGCTGAGGTCGGGGTCGGTTGCATTCAGGGCCTGCGCGGTTTTTGCGTCGGCCTCGCGCAGAGCCGTGTCCGTGTCCGCGGTGAGCGCGCTCCAGTCGGGATTGTTGAAGACCATGTACCGGAAGTAATTCTGCGTGTACATGCTCACACCGGGTCCATCGCCGACCAGCCAGCTCTTCCACAGGTGCGACTCGTCGCCGGGCATCAAACCTGGAAAGATCAGCCTGCCCGCATCGTCCACGCCGCCGCGATAGATGACCTTGAGCGAGGCCACTTGCGGCGCGGTGAGGCAGGTCAACTTGTCGCCCCCGGCGCAGAGTAGCGCCGCAGGATCGAAGTGGCAGTTCCGCGGATCGTTCAGAATGCCGTCCTTCAATCCATCCTGGGCGTCGCACTGCGCGAGAACCGCCGCCGTGATTGCAGGTAGCTTGAGGCTGGAGATGTATCCCGCCGGATTCCCGATAAATGCCTTGGACTCATTCACGGTGGCGGCCAACATGTCTGTCCAGTCATTCGCCGGCGCGCCCGCGAGGATTCCGTCGTAGTCTGCAGGGAAGCGCTGCGCCTCCATCAGAGCTTCGCGGCCTCCGTCAGAGCAGGAGTCAAAGTAGGATTTCTTTGCGGGCTCGCCGTAGAAACGGCTCACAATTGCCTTGGCCCGCTCCGTCGTCAGATGAAGGCCGCGGTAGCCGAAGTCCACAATTTTTTCGGGATGCCGGTAGGCCCAGCTTGCATCCTGCGCATCTCCCTGATGGCCGGTGTCGGTGCCCGCGGTCGCGAAGCCGCGCTTCAGGTTGCCGCCCATCTCGCCGTAATTGATCGATCCCGCAAACCCGCCATTGCCGGCGCCGAGAAAACGATGGTTCCAGTCGTTTACCGGCATCCAAACCTCGAAGCGAATGACGGAGTCCGATGTGGGACGCAGAATGCCGCGCACCCGGCAAAACGCCGGCAGTCCGGTCACGGGCCCGCCGTACGGCGGCGTGACGCTGCCGCTGGAAACCAGCTCTGCCGTTGAGACTGTGGCATCCGGCAGAGCGAGCTTGGCGAGAGACGGGCAATCCGCACCCTGCGCGGAAGCCGGAAGCGCCCCGGCACAGAGAAGAAGCGCGAGAATTGGAAGGCTTCGCATAAGTGGGAGGATTCTACCAGCCCATACTGACAGCGTGCGCGCCGAGAGGGTGAATGTTTAGATCAAAGAAGTAGCCTGGGCCAGGCTTCAATGGGCATCCGCTGCGCGGCTTTGAGGAAACCCTACCTTGTGAGCGGGTCTACCATACCGAACGAGCAGCAAGACGCTCCCGCGCCGCCGGAGCGGCCCTAAGGTTCTGAGTCAGAGGTTCGCATCGCAAATGAACTGTCATCCTGAGCGGCGTTTAGCCGGCTTTTGGGCCAAACGGAATCGAAGGATCTGCGGTTGTTCTGCAACGCATTTCCGATTCGCCACACCATAGAACATGCGATCGGCCGGCATGCGACGCCCCGGCCCGCCTCTGCAGCCATCCTTCTGCCTGCCTTTCCGGAATTTCCCTGACCTCTGGCGCCGGAAGGACCGCCGTGCAGAGCTGGCGGCTTTTCCCGCTGGGCTTGACGATTTCGGCTCCCGTGGCGGCCGACGATGGAAGACGGGCGGGCGTAATCCGCCTGTGGTACAAGTAGCTTTGCTGCGTGGCCGGGTAACAGCGCAAGCTGTGATTCGCAACTGGAGGTGTTCATGAAAGCGGCAATCTGGCATGGCCGGCAGGACGTTCGGATTGAAGATGCGCCCAACCCCCCGGATCCTCCTCCCGGGCAGGTCCAGGTGGAGGTGGCTTGGTGCGGCATCTGCGGCACGGACCTTCACGAGTACATCGGCGGCCCGGTATATATCCCGCAGGAGGCCCCGCATCCTCTGACATCCGTCAAAGCTCCCGTACCCATCGGGCACGAG
>JAJYZK010000295.1 GCA_021799945.1 Acidobacteriota bacterium | reverse complement strand
GAGGGCCTCCAGCGGCCGGCAGGCGATTTCGCCCGCGAAAGGAGAGCCCGACGATCAGCAGCACCATCAGCGCGGTGTGCCACCATGGAGCAATGGAGCGGATGGAGCTGCGAGCGGCGCGGGATGCAGGCGGCGTAGCGGAATCTTCGGTAAGTTCACTGCCCGTATCCATCATCCGCACCGCTTGCTTTCGCGCATCCGCACCGCTTGCTCTCTCGCCGCTTCGCTTGCCGGAGGCCGCCGGCCTTTGCTAAGGTGATCGGTTCCCGTCGTAGCCGGCCCACGCGCGCGCTCGCGCAATCTCGCGCATGGCGCCCGCGCCGGCATCTCAACTATAGAGGCTTCCTCGATGGACGACGTAGCGATCGTTTCCGCGGTTCGCACGCCGGTGGGCAAGTTCCAGGGCTCACTCTCGGATTTTTCGGCCACCCGGCTGGGCGCGTTGACCGTTCGGGAGGCGGTGCTTCGCGCGCGGCTGGAGCCGGGCATGGTGGACGAGTGCATCCTGGGCAACGCGATCTCCGCGGGTCTCGGCCAGAATCCCGCACGGCAGGCTGCGCTCTACGGAGGCCTCCCTCCGGAGGTAGGCGCGCTGACCGTCAACAAGGTTTGCGGAAGCGGATTGAAGGCCGTCGCACTTGCGGCGCAGGCCATCCAGACGGGCAACGCGGAGATTGTCGTGGCCGGCGGAATGGAGTCGATGACCAATGCGCCCTATCTGTTGCCGCAGGCCCGCGGCGGCTTTCGCATGGGAGACGCGGCCGCGGTCGACGCCATGGTGCGGGATGGATTATGGGACGTCTTCAACGACTACCACATGGGAATCACCGCCGAAAATGTCGCGGAGAAGCACGGCATCAGCCGGGAAGCGCAGGACGCGTACGCTCTGAACTCGCATCGCAAGGCTGCGGCCGCGTGGGATGCAGGTCATTTTCAGTCGCAGGTTCTGTCCGTGGCGATTCCGGCAAAAAAAGGGCAGCCCGGCAAGGTATTCGCAAGGGATGAGTCGGTGCGTGAAGATGCTTCCTATGAGGCGCTGCGCAGTTTGAAGCCGGCCTTCCGCAAGGACGGAACCGTCACGGCGGGCAATTCGCCCGGCGTCAACGATGGCGCGGCGGCCCTGGTGGTGATGTCCGCGGTCCGAGCGAGAGCTTTGAATCTGGAGCCCCTGGCCTGGATCCGGGCGCAGGCCACCAGCGGCATCGATCCGAAGTGGGTCATGCTGGCTCCGGTCGACGGCATTCGGAAGGTGCTGCACAAGGCTGGCTGGTCGCACGACGATCCGGATTTGTATGAGCTGAACGAGGCATTCGCGGCGCAGGCGCTGGGCGTGATGAAGGAGGCCGAACTGGATCCGGAAAAGGTGAACGTCAACGGCGGCGCTGTGGCCATCGGGCACCCCATCGGGGCCAGCGGGGCCCGCGTGCTGGTTACCCTGATCTACGAAATGAAGCGCCGCAACGCGCGCCGGGGCGTCGCCGCGCTCTGTTTGGGCGGCGGCAATTCCGTGGCGATGGCGGTGGAACGGTGAGGCGGCGGGGGCAGGCGTCGAGGGCATGGCGCAGGGCGCGCCTCAGCATTCGATGACGTTCAGCGCCAATCCGGCGAGCGCGGTTTCCTTGTACCGCGATTGCATGTCCATGCCTGTTTCATACATCGTCCGGATGACCTGATCGAGCGAAACCTTGTGGCCTTCGGTTTCATCCATCGCCATGCGGCAGGCGTGGACGGCCTTGACGGCGCCCATGGCGTTGCGTTCGATGCAGGGGATCTGCACGAGTCCTCCGATGGGATCGCAGGTCATGCCGAGGTTGTGCTCCATGCCGATTTCGGCGGCATGTTCGATCTGCGCGTTGGTGGCGCGCAGCGCCGCGGCCAATCCTGCGGCGGCCATCGAGCAGGCCACCCCCACCTCTCCCTGGCAGCCTACTTCGGCGCCGGAGATGGATGCATTTTCCTTGTAGAGGATGCCGATGGCGGCGGAGGTCAGAAAGAATCGCAAGAGGCCCGCCTCGTCTACTCCTGGGACGCAATGACAATAGTAATGGGCTACGGCTGGGATCAAGCCTGCGGCTCCGTTCGTCGGCGCCGTCACCACGCGGCCTCCGGCGGCGTTCTCCTCGTTCACGGCCATGGCATAGACGCTGACCCAGTCGAGCGGCGCCAGCGGATCCTGCCGCTCCAGGGAAGCGGCGCCGGCCGCGGCGCGCTCCCGCAACCGCCGGGCAAGCCCGGGGGCGCGCCGCCGCACGTTCAATCCTCCTGGCAAAATGCCTTCCGCGGCGATGCCTCGAGCGACGCATTGCCGCATTGTTTCCCAGATGCGCAGGATTCCCTGGCTGACCTCGTTCCCATCGCGGTTGCCCAGGGCGCATTCATTGCGAAGCATCAGCTCCCAGATGGCCAGACCATCCCGGGCCGCCATTTCCAGCAATTCCGCGGCGCTGCCGAAAGGGTAGGGAACCGGCCGAGGAGCCGGCCCCGCGGCGGATTGCCTGTCGCCGCTCTCGCCGTCGCGGACGATGGATCCACCGCCGACCGAAAAGTACGTTTCGCGGAACAGGATGGCGCCCTGTGCATCGCAGGCAGAGAATCGCAGGCCGTTCGGGTGACGGCCCTTCGCGCCCGGCGGATACATCTCCCCGCGTCGGAAGAGGAGATCCCGGTCTTCGGAAAAGCCGATTGCGCAGCCGCCGGAGAGCGGAATCTTCTTCGATTCGCGAACCGCCGCCAGCTTTTGCGCCATCGACGCAGGATCGACGGTGGAGGGCTCTTCCCCCTGCAGACCCAGAATCACGGCGCGGTCCGAGCCATGGCCGATGCCGGTCAGCGCGAGCGAACCGTACAGCTCAACCTGAATGCGCGCCAGGCGCGCAAGGCGTCCTTCCCGTCCCAGCCTCGCGACGAATTCGCGGGCGGCGATCATGGGACCCATGGTGTGGGAGCTGGAAGGGCCCACGCCAATCTTGTACAGATCGAATAAGCTGGTTTTGACAGCTCGCATATCAGAGACTGTTATACTCGCCCCACCTGAGCGACGGGATTCTTCATGCTCTTCAAGGCCTTGAGCGCCGCTGTCTATGGCATCGACGCGCACATCATCGACGTCGAAGTGGACTTCTCGGGAATCAAGACAATCGAAGATCGCTTCCACACCGTCGGCTTGCCGGACGCCGCGGTGCGGGAGAGCCGCGATCGGGTGCGCGCGGCGATCAAGAACTCGGGATTCGACATTCCTCCCACCCACATCACCATCAATCTGGCCCCCGCCGATCTGAAGAAGGAGGGCTCGGGATTCGATCTGCCGATGGCCATCGGGATCCTGGGCGCCTATGGAGCCCTGAAACTGCGCGACCTGGGCGGCTTCCTGCTAGTGGGCGAACTGGGGCTGGATGGAACGCTGCGCGGGGTTCCCGGCGTTCTCCCCATTGCCGTGGCGGCGCAGGGAAGAGGCATTGCGCATCTGATTGTGCCGCTGACGAATGCGGCGGAAGCGGCGGTGGTCGAAGGCCTGAAAGTCTACCCGGTCCGCAGTCTGATCGAGGTGCACGCGCTGCTCAACTCCGCCGCCGACGGAGGAATCTCCGCCCGGCCTTTTCAAGTCTCCCGGCAGGAGCTGCTGGGCGAGTTGCAGCATTTCGCGCTGGACTTCAAGGACGTCCGCGGGCAGCAGACGGCGAAGCGGGCTTTGGAGGTGGCCGCCGCCGGCGGCCACAACATTCTTATGATCGGGCCGCCGGGCTCGGGAAAGACCATGCTGGCCAAGCGGCTGCCGTCGATCCTGGCGCCGCTGCGCCTGCAGGAGGCGCTGGAGACCACCAAGATTCACTCCGTCGCCGGCGTCCTCGACGCCGAAGCGGGGCTGGTGTCGCAGCGGCCCTTCCGCGCCCCGCATCACACCATCTCCGACGCCGGATTGATCGGGGGCGGTCCGATTCCGCGTCCCGGCGAAGTCTCCCTCGCGCACAACGGAGTGCTTTTTCTGGACGAGCTTCCGGAGTTTCCGCGCAGCGTGCTGGAGGTAATGCGGCAGCCTCTGGAAGACGGTTCCGTCACCATCGCCCGGGCCGCCATGTCTCTCAGCTTTCCCGCCCGTTTCATGCTGGCCGCGGCCATGAATCCCTGTCCCTGCGGCTACTTCAACGATAAGTCGCGCGAGTGCCAGTGCACGCCGCCGATGATGCAACGCTATATCTCGAAGGTCTCCGGGCCGCTGCTCGACCGCATCGACATTCACATTGAGGTTCCCGCCGTGCAGTACAAGGAATTGCGCGCGGGGGCCGCAAGCGAGGGTTCGGCGGAGATTCGCTCCAGGGTTCTGGCGGCCCGCGAGATTCAGCATGAACGATTCGCCGCCGAACGCATCTTTGCCAACGCCCAAATGAGCACCC
>JAJYZK010000294.1 GCA_021799945.1 Acidobacteriota bacterium | reverse complement strand
CCGCGAGCGGCCTCGAAATGGACTCCGCAAATCCGGATCCCCGGCTCATCGCGGGCCTGCTCCGGGTATCGGACGCCGTTCCCGAGCTGCGCATGGTCATCGATCACCTGCCCGGCGCGCCCGCGCCGGTGGAGCCGGGCGCCCTCCGGGAATATCAGTCCAACCTGGAGCGGCTGAGCCAGAATCCCCGCGTTTATGTCAAGCTCTCCGAGATTCCGGCGCGCGTCGGCGCCAGGGTCCGGCTGGATCTGCCCTTCTACCAGCAAAAGCTGGACGCGATATGGGAGACCTTCGGCGAAGACCGGATACTCTACGGCAGCGATTGGCCGAACAGCGATCACCTGGCCACCTACGCCGAGACCCTCGGCCTGGTGCGAAGTTACGTAATGGCGAAGGGCGGAACGGCTTGCGAAAAATTTTTCTGGAGGAACTCGGTGGCCGCTTACCAATGGCGTCCTCGACAGCCGGATCAGCCGGCCCTCTAGCGTGCTGGGCTGCTATGCGGAAATCGTTGAAAAAGCGGATCCTTCGCTGCGTTGAGGAGGACAAGGACTCGAGGTCGAACTTCGGAGACGGGACACTGGGAGCCTCTTGAAACGAGCCTGTTGCACAACGGTTTGGGCGGCTCCGAATCGGGAGTAGTTGAGGGGAGGTTCCGATGAAGTGCGAAATTACGGAAACGAAGCGGCGGATCTTCGCGGGACTGGTCATGCTGTTCGCCGTTGGCGCGGCCTTCGGGCAATCCAACAGCGATTCCCTGCGCGCGGGATTCGCAAATCCCCCGGAAAGCGCGCGGCCGAGAGTCTGGTGGCACTGGATGAACGGCAACATTACGCAGGAGGGCATCCGGCTCGATCTGGAGTGGATGCATCAGGCCGGGCTTGGCGGCTTCCAGAACTTCGACGCCGCGCTCGCCACCCCCCAGGTGGTGAAGCAGCGCCTGGCCTACATGACGCCGCCATGGCAGGACGCGTTTCGCTACGCCACGACCCTTGCCGACCAGCTTGGGCTGGAAGAGGCCATCGCCGGTTCGCCGGGCTGGAGCGAGACGGGAGGTCCCTGGGTTCCACCGTCGCAGGGAATGAAGAAATACGTCTGGAGCGAAACGGTGGTCGAAGGAGGCCAGCCTTTCACCGGAACGCTGCCGCATCCTCCATCCAACACCGGAGCCTTTCAAAATCTCGGCATCCTCGACATGCTCCCTTCGCCCGCCGGGGCCAAGGCCGCTCCTCGGTACTATGCCGATGCGGCGGTGGTCGCATATCGCCGCCCGGCCAGCGATGTCCCGGTCGAATCTCTGCATCCCACAGTCACCGCCAGCGCGGGGACGCCCGACGCCGCCATGCTGACAGACGGCGATCTGGAAAAGACCACCAGCCTGCCCATTCCGGCGGCGGGCCAGAGCGCCTGGATTCAATATGAATTTGCTCAACCGCAGACCATACGCGCCATCACCATCGCGACGCACGACCTGGGCGGCATTGTGGTCGCGCTCACGGGAATCACCAATCCGGATAAATCACTGGAGGCCGGCGACGACGGCGTGAATTTCCGGACAGTCGTCGCGCTTCCCTCCGATGGCGCCCCCGAGCATACCGTATCGTTCGAGCCGGTCACCGCCAAATACTTCCGTGTGGTCTTTACGCGCAGGCCGCCGCCGCCCCTTCCCGCCTGGATGAGCGGCCTCGATCCGAAGTCGCTGGGCTTCAAACTTCCGCCCGCGCCGACGAATTACGAGATCGCCGAGTTGGAGCTGCACCCCGGCGCCCGCATCAATCGCTTCGAAGAGAAGGCGGCCTTTACTCCGGTTCCGGACCTATATGGCTTCGCGACCCCGGCCTTCACCCCGGCGGACGCGGTGCGGAAGGAAGACGTCGTCGATCTTACGAGCAAAATGCGCCCCGACGGCTCGCTGGACTGGACGCCGCCGCCCGGCGAATGGGTCGTGCTGCGTTTCGGCTATTCGCTGCTCGGCATCACCAACCACCCGGCCACCCCCGAAGCCACCGGCCTTGAAGTGGACAAGCTGAACCGCGGCTACGTGAAACGCTACATGACCAGCTACCTGGACAGTTACAAAAACACGGTGGGAGCGGAGATGATGGGCGCGCGAGGCATCCGCTACATCGTCACCGATAGCTGGGAGGCGGGCTCGCAGAACTGGACCGACGATATGATCGCCCAGTTCAAAAAACGACGCGGATACGATCCCATTCCCTGGATGCCGGCGCTCACCGGAGAAGTCGTCGAAAGCTCCGCAGCCAGCGACGGGTTTCTCTGGGATCTGCGCAAAACCATCGCCGACCTGATTGCCGACGAGCACTACGGCCAGGTCGAGGCCTCGATCAAGGAGCGGGGCATGGGGCACTACGGGGAATCGCACGAGAGCGGACGGGCGTTTATCGGCGACGGCATGGAGGTGAAGAAGCTGGACGATATCCCCATGGCGGCCATGTGGACCCAGGTTCCCGGAGTCAACAAGGTGCAGTACGGCTACAACGCGGACGACCGCGAGTCGGCCTCCGTGGCGCACATTTACGGGCAAAACCTGGCCGCCGCGGAGTCGATGACCGCAGCCGCGGCGCCCTGGGCCTGGTCCCCCGCTACGCTGAAGCCGACGGCGGACCAGGAGTTCCTGAACGGCATCAACCGGATCGTGGTCCATGAGTCCGCCCACCAGCCCCTGGTAGGCCCCGGCACGGCCCCCGGCCTCACGCTCGGCCCCTTCGGTCAGTGGTTCAACCGCAATGAAACCTGGGCCGGCGAGGCCGGACCGTGGGTGACATACCTGGCCCGCACCAGTTATCTGTTGCAGCAGGGACGCTTTGCCGCCGATCTGCTGTACTTCTATGGAGAAGACTCCAACCTCACCGCGATCTTCCGCGATAAGGCTCCGAATGTGCCCGCCGGGTACGGCTTCGATTACATCAACGCCGACGGACTCATCCACGAATTGAGCGTCTCCGGCGGAAACATCGTCACCCCCAGCGGCATGAGCTACCGCCTCCTCGGACTCGATCCTTACAGCGAGCACATGTCGCTGCCGGTTCTCCAGGCGATTCATCGACTGGTGGAGCAGGGCGCGGTGGTGGCCGGGCCGAAGCCCACCGACGACCCCAGCCTGGCCGACGATCAAGCCGAGTTCCATCGCCTGGCCGACGAACTGTTCGGCGACGGCTCCGGCGTGCATCGGGTGGGCAGCGGAACCGTCTATGCGGGAGACACTGTGGGGGAGGCCTTCCAGGCGCTCAACCTCCCGCCGGACTTCGATTACTCCAACCCGGATCCGGCGAATCCCGTTCTCTTTGTGCACCGCAAACTTGAGGACGGCGACCTGTACTTCGTCGATAACCGGAGCGACCACGCCGCGGCCATCGACGCCACATTCCGCGTGACCGGCAAGGCGCCCGAGCTCTGGTATGCGGAAACCGGCGGCGCGCACCCGGCGAGCTACCGGATCGCCGACGGACGAACGACGACGCCGCTCACCCTGGAGCCCTGGGGAACCGCATTCCTCGTATTCCGCAATCCCGCTCAGCAGCCGTCTCTCACGCTGCCCGAGCCGCGCACGACGCAGTTGGCGGCGATCGAAGGGCCCTGGCTGGTCAACTTCCAGCCTGGGCTGGGCGCTCCGGCCTCCATCACCCTCAGCGGGCTCGCCTCCTGGAGCGAGAACCCGGACCCGGGGGTGAAGTACTTTTCCGGCTCGGCGACGTATATCAAGCACATCGCTATCCGGAGGGCGTGGCTGCGCGGGGGAGCGCGCCTCTGGCTGGACCTGGGAGACGTGAAGAACCTGGCCGACGTAACGGTGAACGGGCAGGATATGGGAGTCGCCTGGCATGCTCCCTATCGCGTGGACATCACGCCGGCCCTCAGGCCGGGCGCCAATCTCGTCGCAGTCAAGGTAACGAATGCATGGGTCAACCGGCTGATCGGCGACCAGCAGCCGGGAGCGGCGGTGAAATACACCTATGCCGACGTCAAGCCGTACAACGCCAAGTCGCCCTTGCTGCCCTCCGGGCTGCTGGGACCGGTCCGCCTGGAATCCGTGCTGGAGCCGGCCGCCGGCCAATGAAGGGGCCGGGACAGATCCAATTCCCTGGGTAGCTCGATTGACAGGCGCACATCCGGTTGCGCCTCGCTCGGCGCCTCGGCGCGTTTTTCAACAAACTCCTGGTGTCCTGAGTCAGAAGTTCGCATAACCAATGAACTGTCATCCTGAGCGGAGTTTGGCCGGTTTTTGGGCCAAACGGAGTCGAAGGATCTGTGGTTGTTCTTGAGCGAATTTCCGATTCGCCACACTAGCGGGAGGCCTCAGCCAGTTCTCTGAAGTCGATCAGCCGCAGCGCCGGATCCGCCGCGGCCGCCTGCGGAATGGTCTGCAACAAAGCCTCGCGCTCCTGCTCGCGGGATTCCAGCAGGCGCGTGCCGACGCCGCGCAGCGCGGGATCGAGATAACCCGGATGGCAC
>JAJYZK010000293.1 GCA_021799945.1 Acidobacteriota bacterium | reverse complement strand
AATCGCGGCGATGGCCAGCAGAGGCCAGAAAAGCAGCAAAGCGAGAGCCGCGACCGCGAAATCAAGACAGCGCTTCAGGGCCGAAACGCTCCAGGCGCTGGGAGTCTCTGCGCCTTCCTCTGCCGGGAGGGACAAAAACTCCTGGTAGGAGTCCTTGCCGCGGATGGCTGCTTCGGAAATAAGCTCGTTCCAGACATTGGGGATGGAACTCGGGGGAGCAAAGCCTGTATCCATGCGTTTTCCGGACCTGGTAGAAAGATTTAGAATTTTACTTCGAGGTAAACGTTCAACTTGCGTTTGCGGAGCCGCAATTACGTCCGCAGCGTTCGAGCGAAGCCCTATGGAACCCGTGAGCCACGCCTCCAGATTACCACCGAGGCCGGCATCGAATGCTCGGTAACACTGATTCGATGCGGGTAAGGCGTAACCGCATTGCTCCAATCTGCAAAACTTTCGCCGTGGCCGGCCGCGGAGGCCGAATCCCCTTTGCAAGCCGGCTCCCGGCGCCGCGATCGTTACTGAGACAGCAACATCAAGGTGACTTCAACCGGAAAATTCTTCAGCTTCTAGGTGATGAACCCGGGAAGAGCCGTCAGGTTGCGCCGCAAACCCGAATCCGGAAAGCGGTCCGCTCCCGGCGGCGGGTGTGGGTCGAAGCAACCCCGATCCCGACCTCCCGATCTCAACCTCAAGATAGCAGCAATCGCGGAAAGGTAACCTGTTACTCTGGCGCCAAAGGATGTTCCACCGATGAGGGAACCCGCTCCCGGGTTCCAATATGGGAATTTGCGGGGGATTTTCCGGCCGGCAGCGGGGGTTACTTCCCTTCTTGTTCCAGCCTGACGCGGCGATCCTCGTCGCGGACGGCGCGGTCGTGGACAGCGCGGGAGTTTGGGCTCCCATTACCCCCGGCCGTCTCGATGGCCGCCCGCATCGCATCCAGGTAGAGATCCGCAATAGGCTCCGGGCGGAACTCCGTTTCGACGCACCGCCGAGCATTCCTGCCGGCGGCCAGCCGCGCCTCCGGGTGCGAGCGATAGTGGAGTATGGCCTCGGCCAGCGCGGCCGGATCCTCCGGCTGAACGCACAGGCCCACCTGCGTACGCTCCACCAGGCTCCAGGTTTCGCTCCCGGAGTCCACGGCGGCGACCGCCGGCCGGCCGGCGGCCATGATGCTGAACAGCTTGCACGGAACCGACTCGCCGGTAAAACCGCGGCGCAGCGGAATCAGGCAAACCTCGGCCGAGCCATACATCTCCGGCAGGTCCCGATGCGGCTGGAAGGGCAGAAACTGCACATTCCGCAGGCCCATAAGGCGCGAGCGCTCTTCTGCTGCGTTGCGGCCGGCCCCGTTCCCCACCAGAAGGAACTGGATCCCACGCTGATCCTGAAGCAGCTTCGCCGCCTCCAGCACCGTCTCAAGCCCCTGGGAAAATCCCATATTCCCCGCAAAGAGAACGACGAACTTATCGCTTAAATCATGCTTGGCCGCGAATCCATTCGCTTTGGGTTGGGGCGTGATAAATTCCGTATCGATGAAGTTCGGGATCACCGAAATCTTTTCCGGTGGAATCCCTTTCTCCAGCAGATTGTTCCGGAAGCCCTCGGCAACCACCGCAATCCGCGCGGCTCGCCTGTAGACATGCCTCTCCATAGCCCGGAGACGCTGAATCGTTCTCTCGCCAGTCAGCACGCCGGCCCGGACGGCGACATCCGGCCAGATATCCTGCACATTGTAAACAAAAGGGATACGGTGCATCCGGGCAAGAAGATCGGCGATCACGCCATTGCTGAGAGGGGGCGAAGGAGCCAGGATCACGTCGTGATTCCGCAGCGTCGCTCCCTTTAGCAGCGATAACAGGTGAAAGGCGCCGTAGGAGAGAATGCGCTGGGCCACATTGGCCCTGTCCCGGGCGACATAGGTATAAAGCCGGAAGATCCGGATCCCGGAGGATTCCTCGCGATAGACCCATCTGCGCGAAAACTCCGGCCAGACCCGATTGCCGTCATAGTGAGGAACGGAGGCGAGAACGGTAACCTCATGGCCCCTGGCGACGAATTGCTCGGCCAGCGTGCTCATGATGACGCCGGTGGAGGCGACATCCGGCCGGAAGTACGTGGTCAGCAGAAGGATTCGCATCGATTTTTCGATTTCTTTCGCTTACCCACCCACTGAGCCACCTCGCGCAAACAGGGATGCCGGCGGCGGCCATTAATTAGACCTGCCTCCAGATTAGCGTATCCGGTTTCCCTCCGCGGCCAGCGAACCTCCGGTCAGAATGTCTGTCGCGCCCCGCCGCCCCTCGCCGACGACGACCAGAGGCGTGGGCCCCGGACCGGCGATGGCCAGGGTGACGATGCGGGCAAGGATCCATAGCGGAACCAGCAGGAATGTCAAATCGAAGATCTCCGTCGCAAATAGCTGGGATTCGGCGGCAAGAGCGAAGGCGAACTCCGCCATCGTCAGCAGCGCAACCAGAAGGATCGCGCTTCCGCCGCGGTAGCGGAAGAAGGCCTTCCGAAACCATCCGCAGCCATACCCGATGACGAAACAGTAGAGGCAGCCGAAATATGGGCCGAAAAAAAGATCGGCGCGCACAAAATAAAGGGCATTCGGCCCGAAGGAGCTGTTGGTGGCGCCCATGATCGTGGTGCCCAGCGGATCTTTGTACGGGACCAGCCGGAACATCCCGAGAATCCCTTCCAACAGATAGGAGACATAATCCGCCGGGCCCAGGCCGCGCAGATCCGGGACCGTCCCGCGATTGGGATAGTAAAAGGGCACGATATCCCCGGCAAGAACCACCCGGGCGCCCAGGTTCGCGGCTCCGGATTCGCCGACGTCCGCGCTGCGAACGCTCACCAGCAGCGCCACTGCGGCCCCCAGAATAAGGGCGGCCCACGCATAGCGCATCAGATGCTTCCCTTGTGCCTCCAGGCGCTCTCGCAGCCCATCCCTCCGGACCACGAAGGCCAGGATGGCGACAATCGGGACCAGAGATCCCTTCGACCCCTCCAATACGATGGCCAGGGAACTGATGGCCAGCAACGCCAGGTAGAACCTGCGCCGGCGGCGCAAGACCGCCATCACGATGCAGCCGGCGGCGAGGAATTGATAGGGCGTGGAGTTGAACCGCTTGAAGATGCCCGCGCCCCCGGTGAAGGCCTCCACCTTGGCCACCGTCGGGTCATCGGAAAACATGGGGAACCCGACCGTATAGCCGATATACAAATCGCCGGCGACAATCACCACAAAGAGCACGAGGAGGACCAGTTCGAGCTCGAGCAGCGATCTGCTGTCGAGCGTGAAGACTCCCTGCTCGATATCGGCGCGCTTGTTGAGGATGAATCCCAGCCAGCAACACCCGGCGAAGACGAAAAACTCCACCTTCATGGCCGTGTCGGTATCGATATTCAGCATCAGCGTGCCGCTGGCGATCATCGTGATCATGAAAAACACCAGCGGATCGAAAATGGTGATGAGGAATCGGTAGTAGGCCAGGACGAATAAAGCTGTGCAGAGGAGACCGGCAATCAGAAAATACTGGAGATCGACGTTGTAGCCTTTCAGGATCTCGCTGATCGCATCCAGCACGGGCTCGTGGCTCCCCTTTCGCTATTAGTTTGGCTCCCGCCATGGCGCCACCCGGGTGGGGTCGGAAGAGGGTGCGCCGGCGCACGGAGGCGCACCTTCCCACCAGCGTAGCAGGATCCTCGGGGCACGGGTCAGGGCGGACTTTTCCGCCTGGACGACTTACCGCCGGAGTTGCGCGGTTCCCTCAGGCGCTTAGGGCGGCTCAACGCTGCGTTGAGCGATCGAAATCGAGCCGCAACAATCCACATGTTCTGTCTCCAAAGTCTGATGCCGGTTCCCTGACATTCTGAGTGAAACGAAGGATCTGCTTTTCCAGGGATCTCCGCTTTGAAGCCAAGCCTCGATTTATGCTCTGAACCTCGGGCCGCCACACACCGCGAGAACGCAGATTGGGCCGTCCGCGGGCCCCCCGGTTTCCGCGGTTGGCCCGAGGGCTTCCTAACGTTGACTTGGAGCGCCGCACATGGCCGCCAGCCACTCTGCGCTGTAAATGTCATTCAAATCCCTAAGTATCGCAGTGCCGCCGGTTTCAACATTCACGACCGGCAAATGTGAGATTGCCGTGAGCCTATCGACCGCGCGGATAAAAGTCAGCTCACCCTTCTCGTTCCGGGACTCGCGCAAACGGGACGGCAGCGCCTCAATTGTCCCCAGCGCTCCGTCCACAAATCGGGCCGCATAGTCTTCCCGCACAAAGAAGGCATCGTTTGCGGCAGTCGTTGTCCCCACAAACCTGTACCCCTTCTTGCCCGCAAGGAAACAGAGGGCCGCAATCGACGCCCCGAAATAGAGCGCGCTGAAGTGCGCATTCGTGCGACGGAACGCCGGGTCATAAGGCGTAGCGATCGGATAGACGTCTCCGAAGACTGCATTGTATTCGCACACGCAGAGGATGGGGCTGACTGCCTCCAGGGCCTCCCATACCCAATAGTCGTTTCCGTCGAG
>JAJYZK010000292.1 GCA_021799945.1 Acidobacteriota bacterium | reverse complement strand
GGCAGCGGTTTTCCGCCCGTCACGGAGGCCTCGGGAGTGTGCATGGGGATGCCTGTATTCGGAGGCAGGAACGGCACTGGATACTTCAGCGCTGGCAGCGGAGCGCCCGATTGAATCGGGTACACAATCTCCGGAGTGACAATCACGATCAACTCGGTGTTGGTTTTGGTCCGCTGCATCGATTGGAAGAACATGCCAAGAATGGGAATACTGCCGATGAACGGAATCTTGGATAAGGTTTCGGTCTCCCGATTGTCGAGCAGTCCGCCGATGGCGAAGCTCTGGCCCTGGCTCAGCTCCACCTCGGTCTTCACCCGGCGCACGTCGATTCCGGGTACGGTGAAACCGGAGATGGTTACGCCGTTGGTGAAGTCGAGGGAGCTTACCTCCGGAGCGACCTGCAGGCGGATGGTGTTGCGCGGCGTGATGGTGGGAATAAAGTTCAGGCGAACGCCGAACTCCTGGAACTGGATGGTGACCGCCCCGGTTCCCACGCCCGTGACGCCCTGCACCACGGGATACGGAAATTCGCCGCCGGCAAGGAAGCTGGCCTGTTTTCCATTGGCCGCCAGCACATTGGGCTCGGCCAGCACTTGAATCAAGCCGCGGGTCTCCAGGCCTTCAATCGTTGCGCCAAGATTGAGGTCGGGACGGAAGATGAAGAGATTGAGCAGATTCGACATTGTCGCCGTGGTGGGAATCCCGGGACTGGGCACGGTAATCGCGGGCGGAGAGAACTGCTGGGTGGTGAGCGAGCCGATGGTGTTGCCTCCCCCCAGGCTGAAGAGATTCGCGCCGAGCTGATTCTCGAGGGTGCGGTCAACGCTTGCGAAGCGGACCTTGAGCAGGATCTGGGGCTCCTGCGGGGGCACGGCGACATACAAAAGATTGACGACCTTGCCCGCCGTAGAGGCGACCTGCACCGCACGGTCGGAACTGTTGAGATCCTTTACCGTGCCGCGAAGGAAGACCATGCCGTTCTCCATGGAGACGCGAACCGCCTGGCCGGGAAGCTCGGTCCGCAGCTCGCGGCGTAGGCCCTCGATGCGGTCGTTGTCCGCGCCGGCGCCGGGACGAACGGTGACAGTGAAGAATTGCCGGCCCCCGCCATTTTCCCAGATGATGAGGCTCGTCTCACCCGATGACTTGCCGTTGACCAGAACTTCGGATGGGCTAACGGCCGTGGCTTCGGCGACGTCGCCGAGGCCGACTGCGATGCGCACGATCGGCCGGGCTACGTCGACCAGCGCCGATTTTCCGACGGCGACGAAGAGATCGTTCGACGAATCCTGAGCCGACGCCGGAACCTGGGTGGATGGAGACGGAGTCTGGGCCGGCCAAGCCGGACCGGCCGATAAAGATAAGAAACAGATACAGAGACAAACGGTCGCTCTCACTATTTTCCCTCGTCCGTCGCAAATTTTTCTTCGCTTCTCTTGCTGCCGTTGAAGACTTCAATCAAGTAAACCCGGGAGGCGGGCGTCGAAGGAGCCGCCCGTCTTTGAGACGGCGAGGTCTTGATGGGTTTTTTGGCGTTGACGTCCGCAAACAATCTGCCCAGAGCCGACCCCGGCACCTGGGCGACCTGGGTATCCAGGGGATTGCGCAGGACAAGCTGGATGTGAGTCTGGGTGCTGGCCAGGCTGAGCTGCTCGGCCTGCGCCGGGGTCACCAGCAGATTCACCACCTGCACCTGTTGGGGCTTGCCTTCTGCGTCCTTCTGGATGTCGGTGCCAGCCGAGAGCACCTCGACATCCTGAAACAGCGTCTTCACTTTGGGGCCGTCCACCGGATTCACCGGCCCCGGAGGATTTCCGGATATCAGCACGTCCACGCGCATTCCGGGAGTCACGAAGCCGGCGACGCCGACCACCTCGTCCACCTTGACGGCGCAGGCGCGCATTCCCTGGCGGATGGTCGCAGCCAGGCCCCCGCCCGAGCCCATCGGGGCCAGGCGGTTGTCCAAAATGGGCTCGCCCTCATAGAGATCGGAGATTACCCCCCGGCCGATCGCATCCTCTTTCTTTAGAATCGCGCCTTTGGGGAGGGTCCCGACGATTTCCCCGGTGGAAAGGTCGGCGTCGCGGAGCACCGTGCCGAGTTTAATATCTGTCGCGGCAACGATTACGCGGGTGGCCTTCGGCTGTACAACCGAAAGCCGCCCTCCGACCACGCGATAGACGAGATAGCTGCATAGGGTAGCGACGACGAACGCGGTGAGGAGGATGGTAAGCAATCTTCGATTCATTCACTAACCTTCGGGAACGGGCGGATGTGGCCGTTGCGCTTTCCAACCCATATCTCGCAATTGCGCTGCCAAACGGAAGGGCCGCGGCGGAATGCCGAATCAGGAATTTATGGGATGAAATCGGCGTCGGGTGTGAACTCGTGTATGCACCCACCCCGGGAGTGTAGACGCCAAGACACTCTCCGCGCCGGCGGGAACCGGGAAGCGGCGGCTTTCGGGCGGACCTGCGAGCCGACCTGCGAGCCATGGAGTTGGCCAGGAAATTGCTAATCACCACTGTGGCTCTTCCGGGAAGCGGCCTGCATGGCGGCTGCCTGGCGCGGTCGGAGGACCGATTTGCCCTTCCGCGGCGGCCGCGCGTCGCGGCCGCTATGGAGAACGCCTCAGAATGGATACGCAGGGGTCTGGCCGATGATGGGTTCTTCCCGCATGATCACGCTCTTCACCGCGGCGCCGCCGTCGCGCAGAGGTCCTTCCGGGTTTCTGGTTTCGATGCTGGTTCACGTCGCCGCCATTGCTCTCGCTTATTTTGGATTGCTGCATCGGGTCCGAGTCGCGGACGAGTCCAGCGCGCAGCGATATACGGTCCGGCTTCTCAACCTCGAGCAGCCGCCGATGCCGCCACCCAGCCCCGAGGAGGCCGGGAGGGCCTCCATCGAGGCTCCGGGCGTGTCCCAGGCCGCCGGAAACCCCGGCGGCGCGCCTTCGGCCCCCGCGTTTCCCCTACGGGTAAAGCAAACCATACCGGCGCCCCAGACGATCGTGCAGCCGGATCTGCCTCCCAATCTGCTGCTTCCCAAGAAGACGCCGGTTCCGACGGTACTGCTTTGGTCGCAGGAAGAGACGCCAGCGCGGAGGATTGTTCCACCGGAGCAAACGGCGACCGTCTCCGTGGTTCGTCCGTCGTTGGAGGCGCCGAACCGGGAAATCCACGTCGCGGACCTGAAACTTGCAGCCAGCGCCTTCCCAACCGAAGCTCTCGAGCTTCCACCCAGCACCACCGCTCCGGTGGTGGTCCAGGGGCCGGTGGCCGATCGGACGCCGGCGACTGCCTCCAAGGCTGCCGGCCCGCCGGCGCCGGCCCGGGTGATGGCCCTTTCCGACCTCCAGCTTCAGCATGGCCCTGTCGCCCTTCCGCTGGTGAATGAGACGGCGCGTTCGGGATATTCGAACCTTCTAGGAATTGGATCTTTGGAGAAGGCGACGGCGATGGGGCGCGGCAATCCGGCGGTCAGCCAGAATGGGAGCGGCGCGGGCCAGGATTCCGGTGTCCGTCGAGGGGCGACACAGGGGACGGCCGCGCCGGGCGGGAACGGCGCCCCGGCCGCGGCCCCGAATGTGGCTCGGGGGGCCGGCCCCGGCGGCGGCGCCAACCCGGCATCCGGCGCGGGAAGCCTTCCCCAGCCCGAATCGAGCCCCGTTTCAGACTCCGGATCGAGCCAGGGATTGAGTGGCGAACCGCTGGTGGCGCATATCGTACAACCCAAAGACGGTCATTTCGGCGTCGTGGTGGTCGGACAGTCCATCGCCGACGAATACCCGGAGACCGTCGGACTGTGGGGCGGCCGGCTTGCCTATACCGTTTACCTGCACGTCGGCCTGGCCAAGAACTGGATTCTGCAGTATTCTCTGCCGCGCGATGCGCCCGCTTCCATCGCTGGCGAGGCGATCCGCCCCGACGCGCCTTGGCCGTATATGATGGAGCGCCCAAACCTGGCCCCGGAGGACTTCGACGCGGATGCTCTGATGGTGCATGGCCTGGTCAACACCGCCGGCCGCTTTGAGCAACTGTCGCTGGTTTTTCCGACGGAATTTTCACAAACCAAGTTTCTGCTGAGCGCCTTGCAGCAATGGCAGTTCCGGCCGGCGATCCAGAATGGCCGGCTCGTCGCGGTGGAAGTGCTGCTCATCATTCCCGACGAGGAGTAAGCGCCCAGGAGTAAGCGGCGAATAGCCGGCTACTGCGAGATCACCATCATCGAGGTGCTGGACATCGTAAGCGTCTGGCTGGACATGAATGGAATGACCAGAGGGAACTGGTAGCTGACCGTTACCTCAACCAGATTGCCGGGATTGTTGCAGGGGGTGACGGAAGGTGTGCAGGACACCCCTGTCATCGGCCAGGTAGTCGTGGCCGTGATGGATTGCGAGTTGATTCCGGGAAAGCCGAGGTCCTGGACAAAGGTCTGGATGTCCGAAGGGGCGGCCGGGCATGCGGAGGTGAAACTGGTGCAGGCGGAGCCGCGGACAATGGCATAACGGGTCGCTTCCCGCGCGGCCTCGGAGACGACATTATAGCTGTAAAGCGCGTAGCCAATGGCAATGACGCCAAAGACCACGGC
>JAJYZK010000291.1:312-4592 GCA_021799945.1 Acidobacteriota bacterium | reverse complement strand
GCTCCCGCTAGGTCAGCTCCGCCCATGCCGGATTCCCGGGCGCTTTCGCCACCGCGGCGAGGATGGCGTCCGCTTCGTTTCCGGCTTCGATCAACTGCCTTTGCTGAATGTCCTGCTCGGCATAATCGAAGGATTCCAGGATCATGGATTCGACCTGCTCGTCGGTGAGGCCATAGGTCGGTTTCACCTCAACCTCGGCCTGTTTTCCGCTGCGGCTTTCCAGCGCCGACACGTGCAGGATGCCATTGGCGTCGATGAGGAACCGGACTTCGATGCGCGGCAGGCCGGCGCTCATGGGCGGGATCCCCTTCAGGTCGAAGCGGGCCAGGGAGCGGCAGTCCACGGCCAACTCGCGCTCTCCCTGCACCACATGGATGGCGACGTTGGTCTGGCCGTCAACTCCCGTGGTGAAGTGTTCGGTGGCCGAGGCGGGTATTGTGGAATTTCGCTGAATGATCCTGGCCACCGCTCCTCCCAGCGCTTCAATGCCGAGGGACAAGGGCGTGACATCCAGCAGCAGCATGTCTTCGGTAGCCTTGGAGCCGCCGGCCAGAATTTGGGCCTGCACCGCGGCGCCCAGCGCAACCACCTCATCGGGATTCAATTCCGTATGCGCCCGCTTGCCGCGGCTTTGCAATTCAAAAAGGCTATCCACGAGGCGCCGCACCGCCGGGATGCGGGTGGAGCCGCCCACCAGCACCACTTCGTCAATCTGTCCGGGCGAGAGATTGGCATCCTGGAGCACCTTGCGGCATGGCGCGGCGGTGCGCGCGATGACCGGGGCCATCAGGTCTTCCAACTGCTCCCGCGTCAATTCCCGGCGATAGCGCTTCCCTTCGGGCAGAGGGAGATCGATGCGGGCGGAGGGCTGCGACGAAAGGGCGATCTTGGCGTCGATGACGGCTTGGCGCAGGGCCTGCACCGCCGCGGGATGCCGGCGCATATCCAGCCCCGGATCGCCCGCAATATCCTCGACGGCCAGGGCGATCAGCAGATTGTCGATGTCATCGCCCCCCAGGTGGGTATCGCCATGGGTGGCGATGACTTCAAAGATTCCCTCATGCAGCTTGAGAATGGAGATGTCGAACGTGCCTCCGCCCAGGTCGTAGACGGCGATGATCCCGTCTTTTCCGGCGTCCAGACCATACGCCAGCGCGGCCGCGGTCGGCTCGTTGACCAGGCGCAACACTTGCAGGCCGGCCATGCGCCCGGCGTCCTTGGTGGCCTGCCGCTGCGCGTCGTTGAAATAGGCCGGAACGGTGATCACCGCTTTCTCTACCGGCTCCCCGAAGAAGCGCTCGGCGTTCCGCTTCAACTGGCGCAGGATGTGCGCCGATATTTCGGGCGGAGTGAACTCCCTCTCGCCCAGGAGCAAACGGAGAACCTCCCCGGGCTGCAAATCCGCGGCCAGGCGGAAGGGAAAGAGCTTCAACTCCGGCTCCACGTCCTCCACGCCCCTGCCCATCAAGCGCTTGACGGAATAAATCGCCCGCCCGGGCGCGGCGACCAACGTTTTCCTGGCCGAATTGCCGACCAGGATCCTCGGCCGGGCGTCGGCCGCCGTTTCCTCCAACGCCACAACGGAGGGCGTCAGAAGAGCCCCGTCCTCACCGGGGATGACCAGAGGCCTTCCGCCCTCCATAAACGCGATCAGCGAGTTGGTCGTTCCCAGGTCGATGCCGACCACCCGTTCTTCCGGCATTGCTCTCACAAATCTCCCAGCGTTTCGTTGACGTCCCGCACCAGATTGCCCAGATAGGTTCTGCGGTGCAGAAGCGCCGCCAGATCCCGCTTGGCGCCGGTCTTGCCGGCCTCGTCGCCTCGCTCCTCGGCCTCGTCCCAGGCCGACCAGAGCGAACGCAGCTCGCGGTCGACGGCTTCGAGCTGGGCCACGAAGTGCGTTTTTGACTGTTCCAGATCCCGCCGCAGAAACGGGTCGTCTTCTCCCAGTTTTCGGTTGGCGCGCAACTCTTCCAGTTGCAGGTTGAGCTCAAAGACCTCTTCGAGCAGATCCGCGGGGGCCTTGGAAGGATTCACGCGCCCTCCGTCGGCGGCCTGATCCTCTTCCAGCGGCGCTCCTTCGAGACGCAGCAGGTACTTCGTCCGCTCCACCGGATCCTTCAAGCACCGGTACGCGTTGTTGAGCAGGGAGGCCTGAGCCGTGCTCCACTGCTGTTCCTCCTCCGTTGCGCGCGCATGAAGATCCGGGTGCAGCTTCCGGCTATAGCGATAAAACATGGCCTCCAGGGCCGGCAGATCGATCTCCAGCCTGCGCGGCAGTTGAAAGAGGCTGAAATAATCGGCAGGCCCAGGGGCCTGCACTTTGCCGCAGGCCGGGCAAAAGGCAGGCTGGCCGGTGAGCGGGGCCGCGCAGGACCGGCACGCCGCCGCATCGGCTGAACTCGTCTCTACAATTGCCATAGCAGCCTGCGGTGAACCTCGGTTGCGCCGAGAGGGAGCGTTCGGGCCCCGCCATAAAAGCGGCGCCCGCGATGCCCGCCGCGGCGTCCGTCCACTACCGCCGCGGGCTGGCGGAAACAAGCGCCGCTCCTCTCCGCAGAGGTCGAAAGGAAAGGCGAGTTCAAGCCGAAAACGAGGAGCCGCAGCCGCAGGACTTGGTGGAGTTCGGATTGATGAAGTTGAACCCCTGCCGCATCAGCGTCTCTTCGTAGTCCAGAATCATGCCGTGGAGGTAAATGAACGATTTGGGGTCGACGAAGACCCGCACATTCTCGAACTGGTAGACTCTGTCCCTTTCGCGGGGGTGGGAATCGAAGCGGATATTGTAAGAAAGACCGGAGCATCCGCCACCCTGGATGCCCAACCGCAAACCGCCCTCCTGCGGGGAGACATTCTCCTTCGCCATCGCGCTGCGGATTCGCTGAAGCGCCCGGGGCGTAATCTGGATGGACTTCTGGCTCGGCGCCGTGTTGTCGGGATTTAGGACGGCAAGGCTCATAAACTTCCAGACTCCGCTGTCATCTGCCTCTGGACGAATCCTGGCTCCGGGGCGGGCCAAGCCATCGCCCCGGCAATCTCGATGGTCGAGATCCTCATGGAAACTACGCTTTAGTTGGCGGCAGCCGCAGCCGCTGGAACGCCCTCCGCCACTCCGTTCTTCTTCTTCCAGTCGCCGATGGCGGCGCGGATGGCGTCCTCGGCCAGCACCGAGCAGTGGATCTTGACCGGCGGCAGCGCCAGCTCCCGCACGATGTCCGTATTCTTGATTTGCAGCGCCTCGTCCACCGTTCTGCCCTTTACCCACTCGGTGGCCAGCGAGGAGGAGGCGATGGCGGAGCCGCAGCCGAAGGTCTTGAATTTGGCTTCTTCAATCACCTTGGTCTCCGGATTCACCCGGATCTGAAGGCGCATCACATCGCCGCACTCCGGCGCGCCTACCAGTCCGGTGCCCACTTCACTCTTGCTCTTGTCGAGCTGCCCGACATTGCGCGGATTGTTGTAGTGATCGATCACTTTGTCGCTGTATGCCATGTCTCATTCTCCTTAGAGCTTGATTGCGGGTCACGCTGCCGGGCGGCGGGGTTGAACGCCTACGGCAAATCTCTTCGGCGACTGCGCGCCGCGGTTGCAATCCGCCGGCCGTCAGTGAGCCTGCCACTCGATCTTCGAAATATCGATGCCTTCCTTCACCATCTCGTAGAGCGGAGACAGCTCGCGCAGCTTCTGCACCACGTCGATCACCTTGGCGGCCACATAATCCACCTCCGCCTCGGTGTTGAAGCGGCCCAAACCGAAACGGATGGAGCTGTGCGCCACATCGTCTCCGAGCCCGAGCGCCTTCAATACGTAGGATGGCTCGAGCGACGCCGAGGTGCAGGCCGAGCCGCTGGATACCGCTACGTCGTTGATGCCCATCAACAGGGACTCGCCTTCGACGTAGACGAAGCTCATGTTCAGGTTGCCCGGGAGCCGGTGCTCGATGGAGCCGTTAATGTGCACATAGTCGAGGTTCGCGGTGAGCGCATCCTTGAGGCGGTCCCGGAGCCGGGCCAGCCGCCGCGCCTCCTCTTCCATCTCCCGCCCGGCAATCTCGCAGGCGGCCCCGAGGCCGACAATGCTCGGCACATTCAGCGTGCCGGATCGCATGCCCCGTTCGTGACCTCCGCCGTCGATCTGCGCGGAGAGCTGCACCCGGGGATTGCGTCGGCGAACGTAGCCGATACCCCAGGTCTCGGTGCGGAGCCGCGTCAACCGCTCGGGAGGGGCCATCTGCTCGTCGTAGTCGCCATAGGCGTCACTTGGCCCGGTTCCGGGGACGT
>JAJYZK010000291.1:0-302 GCA_021799945.1 Acidobacteriota bacterium | reverse complement strand
CGGCCCGTAAATCTTATGGCCGGTCAGCGAGAGGCAGTCGATGTTCATTGCGTTGACGTCGACGGGAATCTTGCCCGCCGCCTGGACCGCATCCGTATGAAAGATGACATTGCGCTCCCGGCAGATCCGGCCGATCTCCGCGATCGGTTGAACCACCCCGATCTCGTTGTTCGCGAACATGATCGAGGCCAGGATCGTCTTGCTGTCGATGGCCCGGCGCAGGTCGTCCAGATCGATCAGCCCATCCGCCTTCACGGGAAGATAGGTGATGCGGTATCCATACTTTTCCAGGCGCTTACAGG
>JAJYZK010000290.1 GCA_021799945.1 Acidobacteriota bacterium | reverse complement strand
CGGTATCCATACTTTTCCAGGCGCTTACAGGTATCCAGCACCGCCTTGTGTTCCGTCACCTGGGTAATGATGTGGTTGCCGCGCTCGCGGTACATCTCGGCAATCCCTTTGATCGCGAGATTGTCGCTCTCCGTCGCTCCGGAGGTGAAGATGATCTCTTTCGCGGTCGCGCCGATCAGCTTCGCCACCTGTTCCCGCGCCTGCTCGACGGCCTTCTCCGCCTCCCAGCCAAAGGAGTGGTTACGGCTGGCGGCATTGCCGAACCTGACCGTGAAATACGGCATCATGGCTTCGAGAACCCGGGGATCCATGGCCGTGGTGGCGTGATCGTCCATGTAGATGGGAAGTTTCACGGCCGGAGGGGTCGCGATTGCGCTTTCAACAGTGCTCATCTCTCGTCCTGCTCCTGAATCGTCACCATAAAGAGTCGAAGTGGTCATTGCCCCAAACTCACCAGCGCGCCGTCCGGGGATTTCTTCCGGATCTTGGCCGGAGAATCGCAAAGATCGGAGACCCGGATCGATCGCAGCAGATCCGATATGCTTTCGTTTACCTTGCGCAGAGGGGCCCGGACGGTGCAGCTATCGGTCAGGTCGCATCCCCGGGGCCCGGTTTCACAGGAGGTGATAAACAGCGGCCCGTCGATCGCGCCAATCACCTCGAAGGCCGAAATCTCTTCGGCCGCCCGGGAAAGAACGTACCCGCCGTTCATGCCGGCGTGCGATCGCAGCAGACCGGCCTTGGTCAGCCGCTGCAGGATCTTGGCCAGCAGCTGGGGCGGAATTCCATAGGCCTCGGAGATATCCTTGGCGCTGAGAGACGGGGCGTTCTCATGCTCGGCCAGAAACTTCAGGGCCATCAGCCCGTAATCCGCCTTTTTGGTGAGCCTGAGCATGCCCTTTGCCCTCGTTCGATGCAACTGCGACCACACCGGTCCGACTTCAATCTCAGTATACGACCGTTCTTGTCGTAATCACAAACAGGCTCCCCCGGGCCCCTCGGATGTCAAGGATCCCGGGCGGGGCTGAGGTATTACCGAACTTTTACGGCCCTCCCCGGGCCGTCCGATTAACCTGACTCACGGGACGGGGGGTCCGATCGGCAATGCAGACCCGACTGGAGACAAGCGGCGAGGCGCGACGCGACGCAGCGGATGGAATCTCCCTGAATCCGCAAAGCGATGCGGTGCACTGGAGCTTCGCGGCGATCCTGGCGGCGCTTCATTTGGGAGCGGTGGCCGCCCTGTTTTACTTCCGCTGGTCGGCGCTGGCCGTATTCGCCCTCACCTGGATCTTCGGTCAGAATATCGGCATCGCCGTCGCCTATCACCGGCTGTTGACCCATCGGGGCTACCTGGTTCCCAAGTGGCTGGAATATGCCCTCGCTCTGCTCGGCTGTCTCGCCATGCAGGGCAGCCCGATCTACTGGGTCGCGGTGCATCGGATGCACCACCAGTACACCGACCGGCCGGGCGACCCGCATTCGCCGCGCGACGGCAAATGGTGGGCGCACACGGGTTGGATCCTGACCGGGAAGATTCATAACGGCAGCGCGATCCCGATGCGCTATGCGCCGGATCTGATGAAAGACCGCTTCTATCGCTGGCTGAATGTCTACCATTGGGTTCCCACCGTCTTGCTGGGCCTGGCGTTGTTCGCCTCCGGCGGCCTCTCCTGGGTGCTTTGGGGCATTTTCCTTCGCGTCACCCTGGGTCTGCATGCAACCTGGCTTGTGAATTCCGCCACTCATCTGTGGGGCTCCCGCCGCTTTGAAACCCGCGACGACTCGCGCAACAACTGGTGGGTGGCTTTGATTACCGGAGGGGAGGGCTGGCACAATAATCACCACGCGCACCCCCTCTCCGCGCGCCATGGGATGGCTTGGTATGAGCTTGACCCCAACTACTGGTGCATCTGGCTGCTGGCCAAAGCCGGCCTCGCGACCGGCGTCAACGCGAAAAAAGTGGCCGGCTGATCGATTTCGCCGCCTTCGAAGCCTTGGGACCATCTGCGGCATTCTGCTCTGGGCGCATGCGCTTCTCCCGCTCCGCGCCGCCGGACAGGTTACCCAGGAGAGCGTGACGATTGACGCGCAAGGCCCGGCGCAGCCCTTTCCTCACTCCTGGGAACAGATGTTCGGCTCCGGGCGCGCGATCCTCAGCCTGCGCGAGAGCTACCGCGAAGATCTTCGCCAGGTCAAGCGGATCACCGGCTTCCACTACGTCCGATTCCACGCGATCCTCGACGATGAGGTGGGCGTCTACGGCCAGGACGCCGGGGGCCATGCAACGTACAACTTCCAGTACGTCGACCAGATCTACGATGGCCTGCTCCGCGAGGGGGTGCGGCCGTTCGTCGAGCTGAGTTTTATGCCCAAACTGCTGGCCGCCCGGCTGGATTATCACCCCTTCTGGTACCACCCCATCGTCTCTCCGCCTGCCGACTATGACCGGTGGGAGGCCCTGATTCGCGCGTTTGCGCAGCATCTGGTCGACCGCTATGGCATCGACGAAGTTTCCCAGTGGTATTTCGAGGTCTGGAACGAACCGAACATCGACTTCTGGACCGGAAGGCCCGCGCAGGAGAGCTATTTTGAACTCTACGATCACACGGCCCGGGCGCTCAAGCAGGTGAGCGCGCGTCTTCGCGTCGGAGGGCCGGCGACGGCCCAGGCCGCCTGGGTGGACGCGATGATCGCCCACGCCGCGCAGAATCATATTCCTCTGGATTTCGTCTCCAGCCACGCCTATGGAAACGACACAGCCATGGATATCTTCGGCCGTCCGCGGGACATTCCTCCGCACCAGATGGTGTGTCCCGCGGTGGAGAAGGTCCACCGGCAGATTCTGGATTCCGCTTCTCCGCATCTTCCGCTCATCTGGAGCGAGTTCAACGCCACGTATATGAGCGATCCGCAGATCACGGATTCCATCTACATGGGGCCGTGGCTGGCGCAAACCATCCGGAACTGCGCGGGAGAGGCGGAAATGATGTCCTTCTGGACCTTCTCCGACGTGTTCGAGGAACAGGGCGTGATTCGGACGCCATTTTTCGGGGGCTTCGGTCTTATCGCCATGGATCACATTCCGAAGGCATCCTTTCGCGCCTTCGAACTGCTGCATGCGCTGGGGGATGTGCGTCTCCCCGTCCCGGCCGACGACCTGCTGGCGACGAGAAGGCGGGACGGGACCCTGGTGTTGGCGGCCTGGAATGCGGCCGAACCGGGAACCCGGGTTCCGGAAAAATCGATCCGCATCGCCGTCAAAGGCGCGCCGCAGAACTCCATCGCGTCCATCCAGCGGCTGGACGGCGGGCACGGCGATGTGCTCGCCGCCGACCGCAAGATGGGCAGCCCGGCTTATCCCAGCAGGAAGCAATTGGCGCAGTTACGGGCTGTAACCGCTCCGGAACAACCGGACCGGGAACGCCTGCATGGCGGAGTCCTCACCCTGGACATTCCGCCCCAGGGTCTCGCCGTCGTCGAAATCGGCAGGTGAAGCCGGCCGGCGATTCTACCCGTGCGCCGCGCGGCGATGCAGCTCCGCCGCGG
Organism: Acidobacteriota bacterium; assembly: GCA_021799945.1. GTDB lineage: Bacteria > Acidobacteriota > Terriglobia > Terriglobales > Acidobacteriaceae > PALSA-350. The sequence continues at coordinate 1,047 of JAJYZK010000290.1, read as the reverse complement.
AAAGATGGGCCGAGCGGAGACGCAATGCATTGGCGATGACCGAGACGGAGCTGACGCTCATCGCCGCGGCGGCCGCGGCCGGACTCAGCAACAGGCCGAAGAGCGGATAGAGCGCGCCCGCCGCCAATGGAATGCCGAGAGTGTTGTAGAGGAAGGCAAAAAAGAGATTCTGCCGGATGTTGGACATCGTCAGACGGCTGAGCCGCCGGGCGCGAACCAATCCCAGCAGATCGCCCTTCACCAGGACGATTCCTCCCGTCTCTTTCGCCACATCCGCGCCGGCGCCCATAGCGATTCCCACCTGGGCCTGCGCCAAGGCGGGAGCGTCATTGACGCCGTCGCCCGCCATAGCCACGATGAATCCCTCCGCCTGGCTCTGACGGACAATCTCCGCCTTCTCCGCGGGCAGGGTCTCCGCCCGGAAGTCGATTTCGAGGGATCGTGCAACGGCGGCGGCGGTGAGGCGGTTATCGCCGGTCACCATGGTGATCCGCATGCCCCCGCGCTTCAACTCCCGGATCGCCTTGACGGCGGTCTTCTTGAGGGTGTCGCCCACCGCAATGAGGCCGGCAAAGCGGCCGTCGATGGCCACAAAGACCACGGTGTTTCCCTCGCCGCGCAGAGCATCCGCCCACTCCGAGAGGCTGCCGACCGAAAGACCCTGCTCTGCGAGCAGCGCGGCGCTGCCGACCGCGACATGCGTGGATCCGACCCGGCCGGCGACGCCCTTGCCGGGCAACGCCTGGAAGGCCCCGATGGGCAGAAACTCCACCTGCTTCTCCACAGCGCCGGCGAGAATCGCGGTGGCCAGGGGGTGTTCGCTTGCCCGTTCCAGGCTCGCGGCGGCCTGCAAAATCCACTTCTCGGCGAATCCTTCGGCGGCGATGACCGTATTCAGCCGCGGCCTTCCCTCGGTAAGCGTGCCGGTCTTGTCCACAATCAGCAAATTCGCCTTGTCCAGAAGCTCAAGCGCCTGCGCGTCGCGAATCAGGATGCCATCCTGCGCTCCGCGGCCCAGGCCGACCATGACGGACATGGGCGTGGCCA
>JAJYZK010000289.1 GCA_021799945.1 Acidobacteriota bacterium | reverse complement strand
CGAAGAATACTTCGGCGTGGTGCCCTGCACCATCATGAGCATGATGAGCGAGAACCTGATTCCCTCGGCCTGCGAGGTGGACGTGGTGGGCACGCTGAGCATGCACGCACTGGCCCTGGCCAGCGAAACGCCCAGCGCCCTGCTGGATTGGAACAACAATTACGGCGAAGATCCCAACAAGGCCGTCTGCTTCCACTGCTCCAACCTGCCCAAGCACTTCTTCCAGGATGTGGTGATGGACTTTCAGGCCATCATCGCCGGCTCGGTGGGCAAGGAAAATACCTTTGGAACCTGCGTCGGCCGGGTGAAGCCGGGGGCCATGACGTACCTGCGTTTTTCCACCGACGACCTGCACGGCGCCATCCGCGGGTATGTGGGCGAAGGAGAGTTCACGCGCGATCCTCTGGAGACCTTTGGGGGGGCCGGCGTCGCCCGCATCCCCCGGCTGCAGAAGCTTCTGCGCTACATTTGCGAACGGGGCTTTGAACACCACGTCGCGGCCAACTTTTCGCAGGTGGCCGGGGCGGTGGAGGAGGCCGCCGTACGGTATCTTGGCTGGAGCATGTACCACCACGATGCCGCGCAGGCCTGAGCCGGAACGGCGCGAGAGCGGGGGATAAATACGATTGGCGATCGTTGCAGGAGTCGACTTCGGGACGCTGAGCGTTCGCGTCACGCTGCTGGATAGCGCGCGGGGCAGCCAGGGAAGGCTGGCCACCGCATCCGCGGAATACCCGCTCAAGCGGATGCGGGAGGATCCCGATTTCGCCACCCAGTCCCACACGGACCAGATGAACGCGCTGGCCAGCGCTACCCGGGCGGCTCTGGACCAGGCCGGGATTGAGGGCGACCGGGTAGAGGCGATGGCTCTGGACACCACGGGATCGAGCGTGATTCCGGTGGACGAAAACCTGCAACCGCTGGACGATTATTACCTCTGGTGCGATCACCGGGCCAAGCGGGAGGCGCAGCAGATCACCGAGCTGGCCCACCGGGAAGGCCTGGAAGCCATTGCCTGGTGCGGCGGCGTCTACTCCCACGAGTGGGGATTCGCCAAGCTGCTGCATTGGCTGCGCCACAACCCGGAACGGCGCGGCCGCCTGGCCAGCGCCTTCGAACATTGCGACATGGTCGCCGCGACGCTCTGCGGCATCCGCGATCCCCGCGCCGTCAAGCGCAGCGCCTGCGCCATGGGCCACAAGTGGATGTGGAATCCGAAATGGGGCGGACTTCCGCCGCAGGATTTCCTCTCCCGGGTCGATCCCCTGCTCGACGGCATTCGGGAAAAGCTGTCGGGCGAATATGGCGCCTCGGACGTTCTGGCCGGCGCTCTCCATCCGGCATGGGCCAGCCGCCTCGGCCTGCGGGCGGGAATTCCCATCCCAGTGGGCGCCTTCGACGCCCACTGGGATGCGATCGGCGCGGCCTGCAAAGAAGGCGACGTGGTGAACGTGGTCGGGACCTCCACCTGCATCATCGCGATGCAGAAGAGCAATACTCTGATTCCCGGCGTCTGCGGGGTCGTGCCCGGCAGCGTCCACCCCGCCTTCACTGGCGTAGAAGCGGGGCTCTCGGCTACCGGCGATATTTTTGAAGCGATCGCCCGCCGGGCCAACACCCGGGTCTCCGAGTTGAGCCGGGGCCTGGAAGCCTATCGCGCGGGGCAGACCGGGCTGCTCCGCATGAGCTGGGATAATGGCGACCGCACGGTGTTGGTGAATCCGGAGCTGGGCGGCATCACCCTGGGCTGGCATCTGACCAACACGGCGCAGGATGAGCTGTTCGCCGCCATCGAAGGAACCGCGTTCCATACCCGCATCATTCTCGAGCGCATGGCCGAATATGGGGTCCCGGTGGAGCGGGTGATCAATGGAGGCGGCGTGCCCCAGAACAGCCCCGTGCTGAATCAGGTTTACGCCAATGTTCTGGGCAAATCCATCCTGGTCCCGGACGGCGTTCCCACCAGCCTGGGCTCCGGCATCTTCGCCCTGCTGGCTGCGGGCGCCTTCTCCACGGTGGAGGAGGCGCAGGCGCGGATGTGCCTGCCCCACAAGACCTACGAGCCCGATCCCCGGGCGGAGGAGGTCTACCGGGAGCTCTTCCCTCTCTATCGCCAGGCGTACTTCGCCTTCGGCAGGCCGGAGTCGCCGGCGGCGTCTCTGGGAAAGATCCTGCCGGAGCTGATTCGCATCCGCACCGCCGTTCTCTCCGCGTCCTGAAGCGTGGTGGCCGGCGGCGACCGCTACGGATTCATTTTCGCCTGCTGCCGCCCGGCAGCGGGATATTCGGCGCGGATCGAGAGAATCTCGTACGGCCGGATGTGCGCGCTGACCTCGCCGCCCTTCACCTCCAGCGGCGATCCTTCCGGCTCCTCCATCAGGTTGCAGACGCGGGCTTCGGTGGCGCCCGGCGGGATGTGCAGCTTGACTTCGCCATCCTTGCCGGCCCACTCGTACATGCGGAAGACGAGGGCGGAGCCGTCCTCGCTCTTCTTCATCGCCGTCAGCACGACGTTGTCCGGATCGACCGTTACGAAGGCATCCCGCGCGGGCAGGCCGCCGGTGTGCGCGCCCACCTGCATGACGCGCAGCCGATAATTGAATTCGTAACCATGACGAACCGTCAGAGCCTTCTTCCAGTCCCCGGCGTGGGGATAGAGCGAATACGTGAAGTGGTGATGACCCCGGTCCGCGTTGGGATCCGGCGATACCGGCGAGCGCAATAACGAGAGCCGAAGGACGTTCCCCTTGGCGTCGTAGCCGTACTTGGACTCGTTAATCAGGCTGAAGCCGTGCATGCCGTCCCCCAGATCGGCCCAGCGCAGCGCCGGAACCTCGAACTTGGCGCGCTCCCAGCTATTGTTCCGCGTGGTCGGGCGCTGAATCGAACCGTAGGGAATCTCGAAGGTCGCTTTGCTGCTGGAGGCCGACAAGGGAAAGGCGGCCTTCAGCAGCACATGGGTTTCATGCCAGTCGATGTCGTTGACCACATCCACCTGATCCGCGCCGTTGTACAGGACGATGTCCTGCACGAACTTCGAGCTTTGCCAGGTCCGCGTCACCCGGATCGAGGCGCGCAGCGGGCCCTTCTCAATCAACTGCACGGAGTCGGCCTTGTCCAGCGGAGTGGGGTTGTTCTCAAAGTCGGCATCGATGTTCCAGGCGTCGTATTGCTTCGGCTTGTCGTGGAATGCGATCAACTCGTTGCCGCAGGCCCCGGGGGCCAGCGTCTCGAACTTCGACTGCTTGTCGTAGAGGCTGGTGATGCAGCCGCTCTGCGGATCCACGGTCACCTTCAGCAGCGAGTTTTCCAGCGTTGTGCCTTCGGCCTTCAGGTCGCTGGCAAAGGGCCTTTTGCCGGCCACCGCGTGCGCGACCTCATATCCCATGGAAGGCACATCTTTCGCCTGCACCAGAAGGCGGTAGGTATTGGTCTTGCTGTCGCTGGACAAAACCTGGGAGGGCAGGACGCGATTTTGCGCATCCAGGATGGAGACGCCGTTGGGCGCCGGAGAGGGGATTTCCACTTCCACGGTGGCCACCCCGCTCCGCTGCCAGCCCAGGGGGTTGAAGATCAGCAAGGGCGCGGCGGCGCCGGCGGCCCGGGTGTCGATCTCGGCCTGCAAGGTCTGGAGAGCCCGGTCCGAGGCCTCCTGCGTGGCCCAGCGCACTTGATCGTAATCCCGCTGCGCGTCCTGGTAGATGATGCCGATGCCGGAGCCCGCCGCCAGATCGTGGAACTGGTTGAAGAGCACCTTCTTCCACGCGTCGTTCAACTCGGTTGCGGGATAGCTTTGGCCTTCCAGCCAGGCCAGCGACGAGTACTTCTCCGCGTTGAGCAGCCACTCCTCGCTCTCCCGCATGTTGCGCTTCTGTTTGGCCTGCGTGGTGAAGACGCCGCGATGGAATTCCAGATAAAGCTCGTCATCCCAGGTGGGGATGGAGACCTTTCCGGAAGGCCCCGGCGCGGGATACATGTATCCCTGCGCGATGGAGTCGTAATTCCATACCCGCGAGTGGGGGTCGAGCTTGTCCTGTACGCGGTCAAAGAAGCTCTGCGCCGTCCCGAACTGCATGGTTGGAATGACCTTGTCCGGCTCCATCCACAGCATTCCCTGGTCGAGCATGGCCCGGGTGGGGCCGCCGCCATGATCCCCCACGCCGTACAGGTCCATCATTTCCGGCAGGCCGGGAGCGTCCAGGCGGGCGGTCGCCAGATCGCCGGACAGCCGCACCGGGCTGAGATCCCGATTGGCATAGTCGTGCGGGAAGTAGGTGAGCACCTTGCTGCCATCCGGCGCTTCCCACCAGAAGAGCTTGAAGGGAAGCTGGTTGGTTTCGTTCCAGGCCATCTTCTGGGTAACGAAGTAGTCGACCCCGGACTTTTTGTAGATCTGCGGGAGCTGCCAGTTATAGCCGAAGGAGTCGGGATTCCAACCGATTCGCACGTCCACGCCGTAGAGCTGCTTGTAGGTTCGTTTGCCGATGAGCAACTGGCGCACCAGCGATTCGCCGTCCGGCATATTGAGATCCGGCTCGACCCACATGCCGCCTACGATCTCCCACCGGCCCTCCTTGATGCGGCGCGCGATCTCGTCG
>JAJYZK010000010.1 GCA_021799945.1 Acidobacteriota bacterium | reverse complement strand
GAGAACAATCCCAAACGTAAAATAGGATACGAACAATACCCATAACAGCCGGTTTGGTTGTTCTTTGGCCGCTACTTCCGCTGCATCCGTCTTCATCGAAGCAAACCTCGTGCAAGCGTTCTTCTTCCTGCGAGAGCCACACGTCCGCCCTGACCTTGCCCTCAGAATGCGTACGCCTGAGCGAGTTGGTTTAGGCGAGATTCACGCATCTCGTCATGGTTGCCGTGCCGCGGTTGCCGCTGGACCTCCTTCGGCGTCAATCGACTCTTCCACTCCCTGGCGAAAACAAGCTTGCCATTCTATGCTGAAAACCACCAAATCTTTGTGGAATCCATTCAGCAATCCGACCTGGCGCCTTCAGCCTTGCGCCTTCAATCTTTCTTCCACCAGTTCGCAGATCGTATGCAGCAGAAATTTATGGCCTTCCTGGATGCGCGCCGTCACGCCGCTGGCCACAATCAACTCGATATCCGCAAGCCCCGCGCATTTCCCGCCATCTTTGCCTAGAAACGCAATCGTCTTCATCTTCCGATCGGTCGCCGCCACCAGTGCGCGATGAACATTCTCGCTTCTGCCGCTGGTGGAAAAGGCCGTCAGCACATCGCCGGGATTCCCGAACGCCTGAATCTGCCGCGCGAATACGTCCTCGAAGGAGTAGTCGTTGCCTATGGCCGTCAAGTCGCCTCCATGGACGGCCAACGAAATTGCCGGGTACGGGCGGCGATCCTGGTTGAAGCGGCAGACAAACTCCGTGGTCAGGTGCGATGCGTCGGCGGCGCTGCCGCCGTTGCCGCACGCCACCAGTTTTTCTCCGGCGATCAAAGCGCCGGAGATGGCCTCCGCCGCGGCCAATATTTGTGGCTCCAGGCCGCCCAAATGTTGCAGCATCGCCATCGCATCGCTCAGGTTTCGGCTTATCACCTTATTCATGTTGTTCATCCAGATTCCCTCCATCCCGAACAACTCTCCCGCTCGCATTCCTTCTTACTGGCTCCGTTTCGCCAAATACGCGACCACGTAGTCCCGCACCGCATCTTCCAAAGGAGTGAACGGCGCCGCATACCCGGCCTTCCGCAGATTCGTCATGGAGGCTTGCGTAAAGTACTGATACTTGCCCTGCAGCACCGCCGGCATCTCGACGAAATCGATCTGCGGCGGCAGTCCCATCGCGGCAAAGACAGCGGTGACCAGGTCTTTCCAGCTTCGCGCCTGTCCGGTCCCGCAATTGAACAATCCCCCGCCCTCGCGATGCTCCAGAAAGTGCAAGGTCACTGCAACGGCGTCTTTCACATAAATGAAATCGCGCATCTGTTCGCCGTCTGCGTAGTCTGGCCGATGGGACTTGAATAACTGAACTTTGCCTGTTTTCTTTATCTGGCCATAGGATTTATGCACCATCGAACGCATATCGCCTTTATGGTCTTCGTACGGACCAAAGACGTTGAAGTACTTCAGGCCAACGATGCGGTCGAACAGCTTGTGCCTGCGCGCCCACAAATCGACCATATGCTTGGAGTATCCATACATATTCAGGGGCTTCAGAATCGGCAGGTCTGCGACTTCATCGCTGTAGCCATCGCTTCCATCGCCATACGTCGCGGCGCTCGATGCATAAATGAAACGAGTCTTGCCTTTTAGGCTCCATTCGCACAGTGTTCGCGTGTAGCGGTAGTTGTTTCGCAGAAGAAAATCCGCGTCCCGCTCGGTGGTTGCGCTGCACGCTCCCAGGTGAATGATCGCCTCCAGTTCGGGGAGCTTCCCATTCTCCAGACTGGCCAGAAATTGCGTGGGATCGAGAATGTCCTCATACCGCAGACCAAGCAGATTGCTCCACTTGTCGTCATGGCCCATGCTGTCGACCAGAATCAGATCGTCGCAGCCGCGCGCATTCAATTCCGCAACGACATTTCGACCAATAAATCCGCCGGCGCCCGTCACCACAATCTGTTTAGCCATTGGAGTGACCTTCCTTGCCATAGACTTGCAGAATCCTCTGGATGGTATTGGTTGTGGAGCGCCCTTCCACCATATCCGCCAGGACTACCTTGCCGCCATTGGCCTCCACAACTTCGCGACCACTCACATAATGTGCCCAATCGCTTCCTTTTACTAAAACCTGAGGCAATATCTTCGCAATAATGTCCTTGGGCTCTTTATCTCCAAACAGGACGATATAATCCACTGCGCGCAACGATCCCAGCACGTATGCGCGGTCCTCTTCCGAATTGATGGGCCGGTCGTCGCCCTTATTCGCCTTCACCGAAGCATCCGTATTCAATCCGACGACCAGCGCATCTCCCTGATTGCGGGCAAATGCAAGATAGGTGATATGGCCCCGGTGCAAAATATCGAAGCATCCATTCGTGAAGACGAGGTGTTTGCCTTGCGCGACGAGTTTGTCGCGCTCGGCGCGCATTTCTTCAATGGTCAAAATCTTTGGGCTCTCGATTTGCATCATGCTCCTTTATCCAGAAATGCTTCGTTGTGGAACTCGAACTACGAGAGTTGCATGGCCTTCAACAATGCCGGGAGTTGGCTGAAATCCGGAACGACCAACATGGCCCCAGCGCGCACCAGACGCGAGCGCTTCGCCATGTTCCATCCAAACCTCCGCACCTCATCGCTCGCGACGCCGATGCAGATCCCTCCGCACTTCCGCGTTTCCCGCATCTCCACTGGCCCGTCGCCAAACGTCGCAAACTGGTGGCCGGCAAGGCTGTGCTCACGGATGATTCGCTCCAGGACCATCTTCTTCGCTTCGACCTTAATATCTCCCACCGCCCCGAATATCCTGCCCTCAAAGAGGTCCGCGTATCCCATCGCCTTTGCCTCAACGATCACATCCGCTTCATCCGTGCCGCTGGCCAAATACAGCTTGATTCCGCGTCGATGCAGCTCCCGCAAGAGCAGCCATGCATTCTTTATCTGGAAATCCATCCGGTCCAGCTCGCCCGACTCCAATTTCTCCATGCGCTTCCCGACCATGTTGAGAAGGTCGTAATTGAAAATCTGCTTATAGCCGTGCTCATCGAGGATCTGGCTTTCCTCGACGAAACCCGATTGCCTCACCAATTCGACCAGGCGTTTCATCTGCACCAGCGTTTGAATGCCGGTCGTGCGATCGATAAGGCTGCGGACCTCCTTGGTTACCCTTGCGAACACCGCGGCATCGGCCGTGGCATATTGAGGTCCCAGCACTGCCTGCACCATCATCGGCTCCATGATCTTCTCCCACCCCTCGCGCAGGGTGGACAGAGTGCCGTCATGGTCGAAAATGCAATGCTGTATCTCAAGGTTTTGGGGTAATTCTCCGATCTGTTCGATCTCGGTCCCCTCCAGATATCGAGCAAAATGAGGCAGGTCCGCCAGCTCCGGCTCGTAGATGTAATCCGGCTCCGCGCCCACGGCAAAAATCTCTTCCGGCGTGGCGGTCCCTGTCGTCTGGAGCTTTCGGACTGTAATCATCGCCGCTATGTTGGCCAATCGGGCGGCCGTGCGCGTGTCCTGTCCACTGCCGAGCACAGCCGCGAGCACGGCCACGACCGTATCCCCCGCGCCTACCGGGTCCGTCTTCTCCAATATCTGAATTCCTGGAACTTCATCGGCGACTTCTCCGTCCGCGACAAGGATGCCGTGTTCCCCTCGGGTCAGGAACACCGCCTTTCCCGTCTTCTGCGAAATGCGACGGGCGAAATCCCTGGCTTTTGCCACAGAAACATAGTCGTCTTCAGCGCCGCCCAGGAATAGCGCCGCTTCCTTCGCATTCAATTTCAGCACGGCTCCCCGGTACAGGTCTGGACGATGCCGCGCATCCACCACGAAACGCGTCTTTGGGAAATCCGCAATCACTTTGTTGATGCGTTCAATTACCGTCAGACTGCTCACGCCTCTGGGAATTTGCTGGTTCAGGATCACAGCATCGTTTTCCGATGCGGCCCTCTCCAGCGCCGCGATCAGCGCATCGACGATCTTCTCCGTCAGCACATTGAATGCGCCGAAATCAATCCGGCTTTCTTCCTTGTCTCCAAAACATGGCTTGGCATAGACCATAGTTTGCCATTGTTCTTCCACCACCATTCCGTTCCCAGCCTCAACGCCACGCTCGCGCAAAAGGCGCAACAGCTCGCCGCCAAATAGGTCTGTCCCCACTACGCCGATCGCCCGCACGCAGCCAACGCCCAAGTCAACCAGGTTGGCCGCCACGTTTCCTGCGCCACCCAAGCTGTACCTTTGGCTGCGCACACGCCGGACAGGCGATCCTGTTTCGATAGAAACCTCCGTCTCCCCGGTATCGACTTGCCAATACGCGTCCAGACAAAAATCCCCCAATACGGCAACGCGAAGTTGAGACAGTGGGGCGAGCGCGCGCTCAAGCCAGGATAGCTGCTCGGAAACGGTAACCATCTAGCACCTTCTAGAAAGAAATCTGTAATATCGATATTGTAGCAACTTACCTATTGAATGTCCGGACCTAAAACGAGTACAGTCTACTCATTTTCATTCAAGTAGACACACCGAACCCCGACCCTGCGCCAGCGGCCGTCTTCCTCTATCCTCCGCCGCTTCGCCTTGGGAAGCATCGGTTCGATCAACTTCCCTGCGAATCCGGCTACCGGCCTCAAGCCGAAATAGCCGACTTGAGGCCGAGGCTATTTCCGCAACAGGCTCTCGGCGCCTTTTGGCGCATCTTCGATTCCATACTCACGGTCGTCCATCGCTCAACGATGGCGGTGCATCCTTTGGCGCCGCGCCCCATGCGTGATTCGGATTGGAGCCGAGAGTAAAATGCAAGGCGCCCCCGTTGCTGATGTCTTTGAAGGTTATCCAGTTACGAGGGTGCGAATGGCCATTGAGCTGCAGATCTTGTATATACGGCGTCGTCTCCGGATCCGCCGAGGTCTCGATGGTGAATCTCTTGCCTGCATACGGCGCCTTCAGATGGAGAACGATCTTGGGAAACATGGGGCTCACCACTTCGTACGCCAGACTGGCCGGATCGACGGTATAAATCCCCATCATGCTCATGACCGCCCAGGAGGACATTTCACCGCAATCGTCGTTGCCGGGAATGCCGTCGGGAGTGTCCCTGTAATTCTCCGTCAGGGCGCGACGGACGGCGCGCTGGCCTTCCCACGGTTTGCCGGAGAAGTTGAACTCGAACGGAGCTTGCAGGTCGGTTTCGTTGTACGGGGTGTAGTACCGGCTATTCACCTCCGGCTTCGGATAGTTGAAAAAGTCGCTTAACCGCTGGTTGAAGAGATCTGGACCCACAGCCCGAATGAGCCAGGCCATGTCCGACGGCGCCAGCCATTGGTACTGCCAGCCGCTGCCTTCAATGAAGCCATGCCAGTCTTGCGCAGGATCGAAGTCTGCGGCCCATTGGCCATCCGCATTGCGCGGCCGGAAGAACCGGTCCTGAGGATCGAAGACGTTGCGATAGTAAAGAGCGCGCTGGTAGAGCGCCTTGGCGTCGTCCGTTTTCCCCAGATCCACAGCCAGCCGGTACAGCGAGGCGTAGGCGATGGCGTCCTCCTGCAGTTGCGAGACGGAGCCGTACTTTATTTTGTCGTATGGAACGTAATGAAGCTTGTTTATCCAGTCGATCCCGATCTCGCCCTGATAGAAGTGTCCGGGTGGAGGAGCATGCGTCGCATCCTCCAGCATTCCCTGCCATGCGGTGTCGATATCGAACCCATGCAGGCCGTCCAGCCACGCCATCGCTACCTCTATGGTCTGCGGACTGCCTGCCATCTCGTTGGTGTAGTCGTTTAGTTGCGGCCAGCGGTCAATCCACCCCCCCTGCTTGTACATCAACGCGATGGATTGCGACATGTCCTCCATCCGCTGCGGCTCAATCATCGCCAGAAGCGGCATCTGGGTGCGATAGATGTCCCACCCGGAGAAGTTCGTATACACCAAATGCCGTGAGGCGACCTGGTGGATCTTGCCATCAAACCCGAGATATCGCCCATCGGCATCGCTCTCAATGGTCGGCATCAGCAAGCTGTGATAGAGCCCGGTGTAAAACACGGTGCGGTTGGCCGGCGCGCCGCCGGAGACTTCGATCGCGCTCAACGCCTTGTTCCATTTTTCGTTGGCCTGGCGGCGCACCCGAGAGAAGTTCTTTCCGGCTGTCTCCGCCTTCAAGTTGTTCTCCGCGCCGGCTTGATCCACGTAGGAAATTGCGATTTTTGCGGTGATCGTCTGCGGATGGTTTACGCTCGGCCAGGTGGCATACGCGCCAATCCATTGATTGTGACCGGTTTGGGCCACCGTTCTTTCGCCGGCGGAAATCTTCCCGGGACCGCCGTATCGATTGCCGTTCCACGCGCCAAATGTCGAAAAGGGGCGGTCGAAGGTCATAGCGAAATAGACCTTGTAGGTTTGTGGGTGGTCGCAGAAAATGTGATTCACCACATAGCCATCGATTTGACTATCCCCCACCACTTGTATATACGCACCGACCGTATTGTTCAGCGTGTGACTGATGGGGAGAAGTATGTTGGCCGCCTTGCCCGCCGGAAACGAAAATTGCGCCAAACCGGCGCGGTCCGTTGCAGTAAGCTCGACATTGACATCCCAGCGGGACAAAGCCACCCGGTAATATCCTGGCGTGGCTGCTTCCTGACTGTGGGAATACGGCGATTGAAAATCGCTCACCCCCGTCAGAACCGGACCGGTGGTTGCGGTAAAAAACACATCTCCTTCGTTGGGGCATCCCACACCGCTCATGTGGGTCATGCTGAATCCCTGAATCGTGCCCTGATCGTAGTGGTAGCCGTATCCCCTGCTTTCGGTGTCCGGGCTGAGTTGCACCATCCCAAAGGGCAGCGTGGGGCCCGGAAAGAGGTTGATCGTGCCGCCCGGTCCGCTGCCCGTGCCAACGAGCGGATCGACGCTTGCGGCCAGTCCCGTTGCCGCCGTGTTTCGTGCGGCCAAAGCCCCTGCCACGAGTGAAAAGAAACCAAGCACGACCATAATTCGCAGCACGCCACGCGTTTTCAATTCCCGCCAGGCGTGGTTCGCAGATCGTGGCCCAGAGGATCGCCTCGCAGATCCATGGAGCCCCGCTGCTGGGCGGCAAGACGGCGCGGCTGCGCCTGGCAACCATCTGCCGATAAAAGACCTGGAAATATGAAATGAACCGCCTCTATCTGACATCTGTCCTCCTGTTGGGCGTCCTGTTCTTAAGCATTGCGGCATGAATTGTATGCCCCCAATGATACGGTCCCGTAGCGCCTCCGATGGGCGTCAAAGAACGGCAAGATGGCGATCGGCGCGCAACTCCGCTATTCGTCCGGGCCAGGGCCAAAGTCGATGTGGTTGGGTGGATCGTTGCCTCCGCGAAGTAGGAAGCCCCTAGACGGCCAGCCCCGCTGTCACAGATCTCCCTAAATAGGCAGACGATGAGTTTGGAGACGCGATATATCTCCTGAATGCCTTCTATTGCAATGCGCTGCGCTGCCCGGAGTACTTTCATTTGTCTCTTACTCCATCTGTTAGGGCGCGGAGGGACGCGGCCCGCTGCTATCTACATCGATGACCACCGACGCGGTCTCCAAAGTGGCGGATTTGGCAGTCAGAACGATCTTTGTCCCCTTCCGCGGCGCCTGCACGATCACCTGCGCGAGCCCATTGAAAGCGCTGCGCCGTTCGGCCTGGTCGGGTTCATGGCAAACCGGATCGCCATTTCCCACTCCAATAATCCTGCCTCCATCGATCTGGAAATCCACCATATTGTTGGCGTCTGGAACGATGCGGCCCCGGGCATCCGTCACCTGCACCGTAACGAAGCTGACGTCTTCGCCATCGCCGTGGAGGGTTTTCCGGTCCGGCATAAGCCGGATGGCGGCAGGCGGACCTGTCGTCTCGATCCGCTTTCTCAATACCTCTTTACCCTGTATGTAGGCCTTGCCCGTGATCGCGCCAGGCGTGTAGGGCGCCTGCCATTCCAAGTGTCCATACCTGGGCATCGCCTTCTTTCCCAGACTTCGACCATTGAGGAGTAACTCGACCTCATCGCAGTTACTTTCCGCCCACACCCAAATTGGCTTCCCTTCCCGCCCTGCCCAGTTCCAGTGCGGAAAAATGTGAAGGACTGGCTTTGCGCCCCACCATGCCTGGTAAAGGTATGCGTTGTCTTTCATAAACCCGCAGGTGTCGAGGGCGCCGTAATTTGAGCTTATTTGCGGCCATCCAAATGGAGAAGGCTCACCGCGATGGTCGAATCCAGCCCACGCAAAGAAGCCCGCGATAAAAGGCCTGCTCGCATAATATTGAATTGTGTGCTCAACCGTGTCCCGATACGTGCCGGGTTCGTTAATTACATCGTACGCGGGGCAGTATCCGCCTTTCCGCTCCCCATAATAACCGCGCGTCGCCAACGCGCTTACATCCTCGGTGGCGAGGGAAGGCCGGGAATGGAAATCCTCATGATATTTGTCGACATTTCCCTGCCGCCAATAGTTATATCCCATAACTTCAATGACCCGCGAAAATCCTTTCCCCCAATGCCCGCTGATCGCCACGGTGGTCAAACGGCTGGAGTCCAGTTCACGAGCGACCTTGCTCATGGTGTTGACTGTTTCGACTCCGATTCCATCATTGCCTTGAAGCTGTCCTTCTTCGTTTCCCAAGGACCAGATGAAAACGCTGGGATGGTTGCGGTCTCGCAAGATCGTGGATCGTAGATCATCCAGCATATCCGGAGTCACGCCCATATTGCGATTTTCATCCATCACCAGCATCCCCAGATGATCGCAAGCATCGAGCAACTCCGGCGTTGGGGGATTGTGCGCTGTTCGGTAAGCATTGCTGCCAATTGCTTTGAGTCTCTCAATGCGAAACCATTGCGCTCTATCCGGAAGCGCCACCCCGAGTCCGGCATGGTCTTGGTGATTGCAGGTCCCTTTCAACGAAACATGCTCGCCATTTAGAAAGAACCCGCGCTCTGGGTCGAAGCGCACGGTGCGAATCCCGAACGGCGTCTTATATTCGTCGAACAGCTCGCCATCGCCGGTCACACGGGATGCAAGACTGTACATGACCGGCGTATCCACAGACCACAAGTTCGGCGCTCGGACCAATACTTGCTGGCGCACAACGTGGTCCTGACCTTCCTCGAAAATGGGGATCTCCTCCCCTGCTTCCGCAACCCTCCGGCCTTTCGCGTCGAATACAGTCGAAGTGAGGCGTACAGCCTCAATCCGCTTGCCTTGGTTGCGCACCGTGGTTTCAATGGATAGCCGGGCATTGCCGTCCTTGAGGATTTCGCTGACCACATACGTGCCCCAACGGGCGACATGCAACGGGTTGGTTTTGACCAGCCATACGTGGCGGTATATCCCTGCCCCCTCGTAGAACCATCCCGTACTTCGACTCGCGTCCACTCGAACGACCAGCGTGTTCTTCCCCCCGGGGATGGCGTAGGGGGTCAGGTCATAGGAAAAACTCGTGTAACCGCTTAGATGTCGTCCCAGGCAATGTCCATTGATCCACACAAGGGAGTTGCGGAACACCCCGTCCATCTCCACACTCAGGATCTTTCCCGCATCGGAAGTCGGCAGAGTGAAGGAGCGCCGATACCAACCGATGTTGAATCCTTTCTTGGGATCAACATCCTTGGAGCCATTGTTCCAACCGGTGGGCGTCGGTATATCTCCGCCGGGCGGACCCTGCTTAAAGGGGAGTTCTACAAACCAATCATGCGGGAGATTCAAGGTGCGCCAATTGCCATCATCGAACGATGGTTGCACCGAGGAAATATTGCCGCCCAGGTTGTTCACGACGGGGTCGATGCGACCTCGGGCAAGCTTCGCCTCTTCTTCAAGGTAGGTGGACCATGTTTTTGTCAATTGCTGACGTTCTGGATAATCGAAAAGATTGTTCGCATCCGGCGGATCCCCGAAATGAAATCGCCAGTTCAGATCCAACAGCAATCGCTCGCGGGGGGTGTTGTGTGTCGCATCTGGCTGCGTCTTACGAAACGGAGTTCCCGTTGCGCTGGAATATGCGGACCGATCCAGTGTGCATAGCGAAGCTGCGGATAGCTGACCTAGAAATGTTCTTCTCGAAAATGCACTCATACCCTGTATTTACACTCCGCCTGACATTCGCCGATATCGATGTCTCCATCGAACAATCACCGCAGCATCAGGTTCAGGAAAATCCCAGCCAGTCTGTAAATCGTCGAAGACAGAGCAATAGCCTTCCCCGGCGATCCATACAGCGCGAGAACGCCGATCAGCGCTGGCGCGGCGCCGCCCGGCAACCACCCTTACGCAGTTCATCGAACCGCTCACGGCGCCTCCGCTTTCCGCAAGCGCCGCATCCAACGTTGCGGCAACGGCATGCGAGTCAGAGACGCCTTTGAAAAATCTCCGGGCAATTCAGCGAAAAAATCATCTGCATGCGAGGCCCGCTGTGTCCGCAGAGCGGGACGAAATGCGCTCCGGCCGCCACGCCGACACAGTGCGCCCTTACACGTCCGCGGCAATGGCGCTCCGGGAACCTGTCCCCCAGGTCTACGCCGCAATGGGATCCCGCCATGTTGGCTCCGTGTGGGCACGCCGCTGCGTCGAAGGCCTCCATCCCCAAACTGAAATAGTGGATCCGCGGAAAACCGAAGATCGCTACCGGCGATCAGATAACCAGGAGATTGGGACCCTGTCGACATAAAACCAACTCCAGACTGGAGCCACCAGCCATTCCGTCCGCTCGGCTAGACCCCATAACGGGAACAGCCATTATGCAGGCAAGATTCCGTGTTCCTTAAGATGTTCTTCGATGCGCCGTTTTTCGTCCGCCTTAGCTTGTTGATAGGGCCACGTCGGCAGCCCACTGCACAGCCCCATCAACGATAAAGCGCATTTCAGTCGACGCAGATGGCCGGGCTCTGTTTCCCCGGCATTCCAGATCGGCAGTCCGATCCGTATCATTCGCTCCTGCAACTCCTGCATCTCCTTATGCCTGCCATCGAGAAACGCTTGGTACAGGCGCACCGGAAGCGTCGGAAATATGTTGGCGCCGCCCGGGATCCCGCCATGCGCGCCACACAGCAGAGCTTCCGCCAATAAATGTTCCGGCCCCACCAGGACGGAAAACTCCGGCTTGTTTCCGACCAGGGCGAGCACCTCTTTGATATAGCGCATTTCTCCGGAGCTGTCTTTTAGGCCCCAGACATTCGGCATCTCAGACGCGCGCACCACCGTCTGCGGACTGAAGGTGGTCTTGGTGAGTTCCGGCTGATTATAAAGATACAGAGGCAGCGCGGATTCGTTCGCCAAGCTCTCAATCAGCCGGAGAATGTCGGATTGACTTAACTGAAAGTAGAAAGGCGACGCCACCACCACGGCCGATGCTCCGGACCGCGCGGCGACCTCAGCAAGACGAAGAGACTCAACATAGGCCGTGTCGGTAATGCCGACCAGCACAGGAACCCGCGTCCCTACCTGTCGGCAGACACGCTCGATAAGTTCGCGGCGTAATGCATAACTGAGGGCCGGGCCTTCCCCGGTCGTACCCAAAATAAATAATGCGTGGGCGCCTCCTCGAAGGATGTGTTCGATCAGCGCTTCCAGGCCAGGCAGATCCAGGCTGTCGATCGACGCCAACGGGGTCGCCATGGGCGGAATAATACCTCGGAGCGGACGCAAATTTGCTTCAGCGTTCATGCACATCTCCTTAGAAATTGCAGTGGTCAAGATGACCGGAATTGTCCTTTCAATACAACATGCTTGATGTGATGAAGCCGAACAGGGTGTTGGCATTCCACGCTGTGCGTAATGCCGGGACAACGAAAGGGTGCTTTTGTGGCATGGCCGGCGTAGTTCCGTCTGCGAAACTCGTGGCTTTGGACCAAAAGGAATCCCGCCCAGTCAGCAACCGGAAGATTCGAACGGCTTAAGTCCATTTGCTCGAACGGCGCAACGATGGGCGGACTGGAACTAGTCTGACAAATACCGATCATACCCACCTCAGCAGGATCTTCATGGAGCCAAGCCGAACCATCCCTAAGAGGTTTTCCGCGTGGAGGTCGTAGCGTGTTGCCAATCTGCGGAGCCATTGCAGCCATGCAGTTCGCCGCTTTCGAGGCAGGGGCTGGCGAGGTATCGGCGTCAGGCGCAATTCGATGCCAGCCCCTCGCCATAGGAACCGCGCATGAAGTTTTCCCACAAGCATCTCGCCCAGCGAACTTCGCCGCAAGGAGTATGGGTCTCGTCGGGATGACGTGGACTTTCACGAGAAGCGATCCGCTCCAGGCAGCGGCTGGAGTTTCCGGCCCCAGCACAACCCGAATGGCGCCGTTGCAGAGCGCGGTGCGGTGACCGCCGGGGACGGAATCCGCAGGAGTTCGGGGAGAGATTCACCCCGAAGACGGCTTCGAGGATCCGCTTCAGCGCCCCTTGCGCCACGCGGTCGCGAATGCAGAGAATCTGGAGCGTTCTGACCTTGCCGTCCCCCTTCGGCATATCCGCCCGGCGATTGGACATAGGTCTGCGCCTGTTTGTGATGCGTTCTTCCCGTATCACACCCGGAAAAGCGTCGCGTCCGGCCTGTTCAATGCCAAAAAATGTTCGGCTATCGACTCCGGGCGCCCCGCCGTTCTTTGTGGCGGCGCGGTAAGCTTCTTCGGGGGCCTCTGTCTTCCTAACGGGCACAAACAGACCCCAGAAGCGATGCAGCTTGTCCGACTTCGCCCTCCGAATATATCCGCCGCAGATCCCGCAGGCGGACCGGTACTTTTGCCATTTCACCCATGCCCCACTTTGCACCGCGCAATGTTCACCGGACCGGGTGCCCCCCGGCGCGCTTGCTGCACGCGCCTCAACAGTCCCGCGACCGGATCCGCCACCCGGGCATCCATGCCGGCGCATCCCCTGCTACGCGCGCAGAGGCCGAGTCGATCGTGACAGCCACCGGATCGCCGTCTCCCGCGGCGATAGCCGCGATCTTCCGCCCCTTGCCTCGCTTCGTCTTTCCCGCCGCGAGGCCCCCTTTTTCGCGTGGGCGAAACTTCCGTCCAGAATGCCTTCCCCCCAAGTCCAGCCTGCCTTCCTCCGGTATCCGTTCAGCCCAGGCGCACCGCGCCTTCTCCAACTGGCCGGAACGAATCCGCCGCTAGAAGCGCCCCTGGACCGTCCGGCTCCGCGGATATTTCCCGGGCGACTCGCGCCCCTGCGCCCCGGTGCGCAGCATCCACGGCACGCCGTTCAGAACTCCCCTGGCGTCGGCTGGTGGACGACCCCGCCCTTTGTCTCGTGTCTCGCCGCGGAAACCGCAGCAGCGGCTCCACGATCCACCATTTGGCATCTGTTCCCCCGCCCCGCGCCCGCATTCTTTGGTTTCGCGGCAACGCCGGCGCCAACTCCCCCCAACGCCGCCAGCGACCTGTAAATACAAGCGAAATCCGCGCTCAGGCGTGGATCGGGCCGGTTCTAGATTACTGTATACATAGAGGATATTTTACGTCAACACATATATACATATTGTCTTTTCGCCTGGAGCGCGATAGATATGCGCAGAGGAATATTTATGGGTCGGAAGCGCTCCTTCGTCCCGAGTCCCGTTAGGTCCATGCGCGAGCGGGCCTATGCCTCTATTCAGCGCTCAATCCGCTCCACCACGGCAACCACGCTAAAAGGGCGGCGGCGCTCGTAACCAGCAACTTGCCGTTTTCCGAGCGGCCACGGGTTTTTACCAACGCCCGGCTGTGCAAGGCCGCCCTGGACCGGCTCACCGACCAAGCCGACATCCTCGAGACCGGCGCGGAGTCCTATCGCTTTCGCAGAACACTGAGGAAGATGCGAAAAGTGCCGTCCCTGGAGGCGTCGCCGTTCGGTTCCGCCTCCGCTTCTGCCCATGGGCTGCGCTCCAGCCGAACCGAACACAGCCCTCTGAAACCACAACATTCCAAAGGTACGCTAGAACGGGTGCGCCAGAACGGGCGGGCCGGAACTCCTTGCCAAACGCATATGGGAGGCGGAATGGCGGTCGTCTACCGACACATGTCAGGCTCGCGCCAGTTGCGATGCTCGACTATGGTCTTCGGTTCGTACGTCTTGCCCCTGGCGAGACGCTTCTGTTCGCGACGGCTGGTCCAGAGAACCAGCGGGCCAAGAATCCAAGTCATCGCGCGGGTGAGGGCGCCGAATTCGGACTCGATGTCCTTTCGCAAGCTGCGGATTTGCTCGCTGACCCCCGCATTGCTGTTGTGGAGCTGTTTCTCCATCGCCCACAACAGACCGCTGTAAGCCGTCCGGATGGAGCGAACCTCCCACTTGAAACGCTTGCGAATCCGCGGGTCCGCATCGTTTTTGTACCGCTTCCAGCCCTGCATGGTGGTCCGGCAGATGCGGTACAGGCTGGGACCGTTCCGCTGGAAGTCGCGCAGAAAGGCCAGGTTCAAGAAACGGTTTGACTCGTCGCGCGAAATGGCCGCGTGCTTGAAGTTGAACTTGTGTTGCCCGTGAATGTCGGCGAGATTCACATCCAGCAGCAGGTTCTTTTCGTCCATCTCTTTATAGAGCGGCGTGCCCGGCACCGGCGTGTAGAGCATGAACTGGTGGAAGTCCGTCTCATGCGCGATGGCATGCTCGATTTCTGCCTCGATGTTGGCGGGCGTGTGGTGCTCCAAACCGATAATGGTGGAGCCCAACAGCTTGATTCCGTGCTGGCGCAGCTCATGGGTGAGCGCGCGCGTGTCGTGGCCCTGGAGTTTGGCGTATCCGGCGCGCGGCGATTCCAGCCCCATCCAGACCCAGGAGATCCCCAGCTCCACCAGTTCCTTCATCGTGTATTTGCTCATGGCGTTGGCCGACGAAAACACGTACATCGCCCAAGCCTTGCCTTGCGCTTTCATCAGATCGAGCAGCTCCATGGCGCGCTTGCGTTGGAGCAGAAAATTCTCGTCCATCATGAAGAACGATCGCACCTTCATGGTCCGCTCCATCTCGCACATCACATCGAAAAGTTCTTTGCCGGTGTTGTAGAAGTTGAGGAACTTGCCTTTACCGCCGAAGAATGCCGATGTCGTACAGAAATTGCAGCCCAGGGGACAGCCCACCGATGGGATGATTGTGGCCGCCGTGCTGCCGGCCGACTCAGGCACTTTCATCCCCATGGCGCGGATATCGAAACCCGAGATGATGTGCGGATGGCGGATGGGCGCCCTGGTGTCCTCGCCCAGGAAGGCGCGCATCCAGGCGATGCCGTCGCCGCGTGCGATGTGGTCGGCGTCGATCCTTTTTTCGATGTCCGGAATCGCGGCGACGTGACCGCCGACCACGATCACGGAATCCGGCGAGATCGCTCGCACCATGCGGCACATCTCCGCCACCTTGCCCACGTTCACGATGATCGAGGAGATGCCCACGATGTCGTAGCGATTGCCCTTCAGCTCCTCGGCGAACGCCTCCCGGGTCGGGAAATCGAGGACCGTCGAAGGAGCCGAGATGTTCTGCTGGATCATCATGATGCCCCACGAGCGGTGGAACATCCGCAGCGAAAAAGACCCCTGCATCCGCGTCACCTGATTGTGATACAGCTCCATAGGATTGACGCTGCGGCTGCCAAATTCATCATCCTGCGCATACGGCCCGAAGACGGATGTGAGAAGCACGCGCGCCTGCGAGCCTTTGGGGTGAATGGTCAGTCTTCCTGAGTGCTCTACGTTCATGGTTCACCTCCGGGTCGAACTGTCGCCGGCGGACACTCGCGATGAACCGGGAGCCGTTGGTGGGGAATCGAGACGGCGGCGCAGATGGACCGTGGAGACACGTCCTAAGGCATTCTCCCGCTCCATAGCCAGATACACAATGCGCGTACAAAAAGATTACAAAGGGAAAGGGCGACGAGAGCCGTGGGGAGGCCTGCAATGCCTATCGACACGGCGGCGGGCGGACCCTCGGGGATTGCCCAGAAGCGCCCGCTCTGAGTGAAGACCAGACATTAGAACTGGTCTCATAAATAGCTCAGCGGCTTCGATGGACCGCATGAGCCCCGCCCCGATGGCGGGTCTCATACACGGCGTTACCGGCGAAAGTGGGTTTATGCGACCGGTTCTACGGCGGCGGGGGCGGTTCGCTTCTTTCGCATGGGGAATGTCTTGCTCAGAGAGAAGCGGGAACACATGATCACGCTGGGCCGGCACGACCTGTGGATCCCGTACCGCTCACCGTCTTTGGACCGGTATAAATTGTGTAGCCATTCTTCCTTGGATGGACAGGCGGAACAACTCCACAGCGGAAGACCCATCCACCCCTTCCGCATCCAATTTCAACTGGAAGTCGCCGGGATGCGTATAGGTGTGGCTTACGGCGCTACCGTTGGCTGCCACGCCGTCTCCGAAGTCCCATCGATAGCCGATCACAGGTTCGGCGTTTTCCTGCTCGCGTGTGGCAAAGCGCAGAACTTTTCCTGTTGCGCCGTCGCGCGGAACCTGTGCCTCCAGCTTGATGGGAACGGCGGCAATCGAGGTGTCGACGATCTTGAGGATCCGCACGGAGCGTTGCGCCTGCTTCACGACCAATACGCCATCGGCCACGGATTGCACATTGTTCGCCTCGAGAACATCCGTGATCCGATATCGATCTGCGGGAAGAAGCCCCAAAGCCGATAATTCGAACGCATGGGTGCGCGGCTCATCCGTCCAGTTGAACACCGTAAGAATGCTCGTCCGCTTATCTTCTTTCAACAGAAAAATGCTGGGCTGTTTGTCCTCCGGCGCATAGCTCATCAAATCCAGCGGCAGTGCAGCTCGTCCGAACTGCGCCATGCGAATCAGCTCCCTGTTTTCCACCAGCGCCATGCGGTCCGGGTCGGCGCCGAGGGTAGGCAGATCATCGCCAATCTCCAACATCCCGCCAGAGACAGCCGCCAGCGCAATCGAGACCTCCGCCTCATTCAAGGTAAGAGGACGAACTCCGTCATTGCTTCCTGGATCGGGATCGGGGTCGCTCACCAGTTGTTTTGACACGGTGAATGCGTCCGGATCGCTCACATAAAAATTCCGATTCATGTAGTAACGGGCCGCGATTCCTGGCGCGGCCTCCCTGGTGTCGTAAAACGTGTGACCGGTATCGTTCGAAATCCGCCCCATATCCACGTACCCTACCGGGTTCAGCATCTCGCCGCCGTCCTTATCCAACAGAACGTTGTCCCCGACCGTTTTCCGAATTACGTCGAGGCCGATACGCTGCGCCTGCAAAGCCGTTACATAGGGGCGGTAATAATAGCCTTCCACTGCGTTGTCCGCCATAAAATCCATCTTGATGAAGCGTATGCCCCATTGATTCACCAAGGTCGAATAGGTCGTACGGAGGTAATCCTGCGCCCCGGGGTTTGTGGGATCGAGGCTGAACAAAGGCTCAATCCGTTGCGTCAACCAGCCGCCCTGAATAGGCCGCCCCTGCGCGTTGTGTATTAACCAGTCTTTATGATGCTGGTATACCCAGGAACGAGCCGATACCTCGAAAGGAGCGGTCCAAATGCCTGGAATCAACCCCTTGGCCCCCACGCGTTGTTCCAACGGGCGCAGGCCATTTGGGAACAAGTCTGGATTTGCCGATGTATATTCACCGCGTGCGTATTGATATCCCTCATCAATAAAAAAGAAGTTGTATCCATAGGGCTTCAAGTGTTGAGAAAGCCACTCTGCATTGGTAAGCGCTGCCCCCTCATCCAATCCAAAGTAGTACGCCGTCCAACTCCACCACCCCATCGGGGTGGCGGAAGACGGAAATGACCCGGGATGATGCAACTTTTTAATCAGGGCGCCATAGACCTCGAGCTGCCGATGATAATCCCCGCTTACGCTGAATAGAAGCCGCTCGGACGACAGTTTGGCTCCTGGCTCCAAAGGAAGCGACAATTCGATACGGTCTTCCGCCGAAGAGCGCCGCAACGAATTCTCCGTCGTCATTTCGGTAGTTCCAGTCGAGTCCACTCGATAAGAAACCATCTGCGGCGCGGTGTCTTTTCCATTCGAAATCCGCAGCCGCAAAATAGTTAAAAAACGGTCCGAGGTCAAAGCGCCAAAGAACAGGCTGCGATGGCTTTGCCGGTTATAAATGAGCTGGCTTCCCACTCCACGATGCATTCCGTCCGGAGCATCCTTCAGGTCCAGGATCCGTACCGCAGGGCGGTTCTCGCTAAAGCTATCGGAAAGTATTCGATCGAACGAACTTGCTCCTCCCAGATTCACAATGCCGTTCCCCTCAACCGCTACGGGACGAATTGCCTGGACGTGGAAAGTGCGCGAAGTTGTATTTTCCACCGTCACCTGGAGATCTCCAAATGGGATCGAGGAATAGGCGCGCAAGATCAACGTAAGGTCCGGCTCGCCGCTCAGGCCGGAACACCGCACGATCCACTGCCGCGCCACACCCAGATCGTCGGCAATGTCAGATCGACTTATCTGGTGATTTGGGTATTCCCGAGAATCCACCCACCGGTGGTCCACCTCGACGGCAAATTGCGATTGCAGCGCCGGCTCCGCCAGATTGCTCGCTCCAATCGCATACGAACCATCCGCCCGGTTGGCCGCCACCTGTAGCGGGGCGTCCGATGGGGCCGTCCGCGGTGGCTCGCTTGCATGGCATGGAACAGACAATGGGAACATGACCAGCGGTAGGCATATCCTCCAGCGAACAAACCGACCATGCATGCGGCTCATACGAGACCTCATTTCTCCTGTTGCCCTTGGATGGCGATCACCGCATATGCTCTCAATTCCGGAATGCTGAAACTCACGCCGGAATGACCGCTGGCGAAGTGAAGCGGGCGCGCTTCCTCGGCGTCTGGGGCAAAAAGCGTCACCGTTTGCGCCGTTTTGTTCTTCGGAAATGCGACGGTGGCGGAAAGTCCCGTGAGCGATGGCGCATTTTTTACGTTGTAATTCACCAAATGCAAAAGAAATCGCTGCCGCTCAGCCTGGTGCGTGCAGTTCGCGACTAAAAACTCAGGTCCGTCAAGAGCAAGAGGAATCCCATCTCCCGCAGCCCAGTGAACCGCGCCAACAATATCTCCCCAGTTTTTCGGACGTTTCCAGAAAATATTTGTGATTGCAAAATAGGCTTCCGGCGCGGGCAAAACACCGTCGAATTCAATAACCGGAATATACGCCACTCTTCCGGCGCCGACGTGTTTCCGGGAAACGGCGGCGGCGGCGCTGTGCGTCTGGCGCTCTACATTTTCCTGGTAGCCCGTTCCGTAAGGTTGGCCCTCCGCCAACCCGCTCAGTCCCGGCTGCGTACGCACACGTCTCCAGTTGTCGTAGAGCCCCGCCTGTTCCGTGACCACCAACCCGCCTCCTCCCTCGACGTAGCGACGAATGAGAGAGATTTGCTCATCGGAAAGGCATTCGGAATTCGGAAGAATGAGCGCCTTATAATCGGCCAGATCGCGAAGGTGTTCATCGAAGACCAGCGCAAACGGGATTCTCGATTGAATGAGAGATTGCTCGACCAGAATCGCGCTCAGTTGGGCGCGGGCATTGTGATAGGTCAGCGAAGCATAGGACCGAAATACGGCAACGGGGGCGACATCCTTGCTGTTTAAATACAGGTCCCGGTTTTTACGATAGAAATCGATATACCGCAGCGTCTCCGGCGACAGCGGATTGCTTCCCACAAAGCCCAATGTTTGGTTGAACGCAAGGGCCTCGCCCATCCCCACAGGGTCGTCTGCGGCATACGTCAACATCACATTGTCGTAGATTCGGGCTAGCTTGTAGCTGCGGATCTTTGAAATCAATCGGCCATCCGGGAGGTACGCGGGCATGTCCCGTTCTTCGCTCCAGAACGATTCCGTAAATTTCAGCAGTCTGGCGTGGTCGATAGCGGATGTCCACGGACGGTTCTCCCCGTTGATGCCTCCCGGATTGATCTCTATGGCCACTTCTGGATTGAGCGACTTCGCGTAGCCCGAAACCTGTTGCAGCGCGTCGGCCATGGTCTGGCAGCGGAAATCGACCCACTCCTGAAATGCGGGATCGTAGATAATTTCCATCCGATCCGGCGGATTGTCCCTGTTCCATTGGGGCGGATTCACGAAAGAAATATTGTCGAACCCGAACCGCTCCGTCAGCTCTTTTGGGCTGTACTTCGTTCTGAGATACTTCCGGAATCCGTCGACGCACCACGGACAATGACAGGAATCGGGCTCGGCATTCAGGTTGAAGTTATCGAAATGAATAAAGTCCGTTTTTACCTCGACGATCGCATATCGCACAACTTGTTTCAGGTACTC
>JAJYZK010000288.1 GCA_021799945.1 Acidobacteriota bacterium | reverse complement strand
CTGCCTGGAGCGGTTCACCAGGAAGCCGAAGTCCATCTCCGTTGCATCGCGCATGGCCTCGGCGGCCAAGTCCTGGAGCGCAAGCTTGAGCGACTCCAGCCGCCGGCGGGCCGGCTGCAGCAGCAGACGCAACTGCTCGACCATCACTACGGAAGGGGAGTCGCCGCTGGGGATGGCGGCCGCGCGGCTGACGCGCGCATCGAGCTCGCCGGCGAAGTCGGCGGCGCCCCCAATCGAGACCATCGCGGCCGAGTATTCCATTCCCTGGAGCTGGGGCGCCTTGCGAAGCGGCAGAAACTCCGGCAGAAGCCAGGGCATGTAGTCGCTGACCAGGGTGGCGAGAGCCATCGCCCGCCGCCGAAATTCGGCATGCCACCAGGATGCCTCCGGTTTTGCATCCGGGTTCGCATCCTGCCGGTTCGTCCTACCGGACTCCGGCGGGGCGAAATGAGCGGGCCGCGCCGCTTCGACGGCCCAGGCGATCCATTCATTGACGTTTGCGAAGTACCCGGCGCCGGCCTCCTCCGCCATGGGGGCCGAATCGGCTTCCATCGCTTCCGTCTCCGCGGCCGGAGCCGGGAGCGCCGCCGGCGGAGCCTGCGGCCCGACCCCGGCGGGAAGCTCCGGCAACGAAGCCAGCAGGTCCCAGTGGTCTCGAATTCCGGTAAACAGGCTGGGAGATAGCAGCGGCGCCCGCAGCAGGGCCTCGCAGCCGGCGCGCAAAGTGTAGAGCGATGCCGCGAGGTTGCCGTTATCCACCGAAGAGATGGTCCGCGGCGGGATCGGCTTCATCGATCGCGTGTCGTACCAGTTGAAGACGTGGCCCCGGTATTTTTCCAGTCTGGCGTAGCTGGCCAGAGTGTTGCGGCTGAGCGAGACGAACTCCGGCGCGGTGAGATAGCCGAAGGCGACGGCGGCCTGACGCGCGTTGATCAGCAGTCCCAGATTGGTGGGGGAGACGCGCGCGGCCTCGAACAGATCCTTCTCCTCCACGTTGTCGGGGATCAGGTAGTTGTGGCTTTCGCCGCCGAACTCGGCAAAGTATCGCCAGGTGCGCAGAGCCAGCCGGCGCAGAAAGACCTGATCCGCGCCGGACAGCCGGGGCCGGGTCTCGCGCGGCGTTTGATTGAGCCAGGCGGTAATGGCTCCGGCGCAGGCCCAAAGAACGAGGATGGGCAGCGCAAAGGGCAGCGCGCGCGGCCGATAGGCCAGCACCAGAACCCCGACCAGCAGCGCCAGCAGGGGAGTGGCGGCCAGATACCGGTCCACCGGAGTATTGGCTTTGCCTCGGGCCTCCGCCTCGGCCGCCGTCTCCCACTCCAGAAGGCGCTGCCCGGTGATGAAGCTGCGCACCAGGGAGCGCGTGATCGCGTCCAGGGCCAGCAGCGTCTGATGCGGGAGAAATGCGAGATTGAGCAGAGCGATGAAAAATCCCTGCCAGAAGCCGCCGAAGGCATCGCGCATCGCGCCGGGAACGGTGGCGGCGCAGGCCCGCCCGAGCGAGAAGACAAGCTGGACCAGCGCGGGAACAAAGAGAAGGAACAGAGTGACCGCCGTCCAGTATTCTGCGCCTCCCGGCAATCCCAGCCATCCGGCCAACAGCAAGGCGAAAGTAAAGGTCTCCACCAGAGAGCGGCGGAGGTTATCGAAGATCTTCCAGCGCGAAATCGTGGAGATGGGATTGGTTTGGTATTTCCCGGACTCATCCGGAACCTTGCCGAAGAGCCATTGCGCAATCTGCCAGTCGCCACGCACCCAGCGATGCCGGCGCCGGGTGTAGGCGCTGTAGTGCGAGGGATAGTCGTCGATCACCTCGATATCCGTCACCAGCCCGGCCCGCGAATAGGCGCCTTCGATCAGATCGTGGCTCAGCAGGGAATTGCGCGGGAAGCGGCGGTCCAGCACCGCATGCAGCGTTTTGATCTCATAGATGCCCTTGCCCGTGAAAATGCCCTCTCCGTACAGCTCCTGATACACGTCGGAGATGGCGCGCGTATAAATATCGAACCCCGTTTGTCCGGAATAGATGGAAGCCAGCCGCGAACGCGAAGCCGACTGCACGCTGACCCCGACTCTCGGCTGCAGGATTCCGTATCCCTCGGTGACGATGCGCAACTGCGGATCGACGATCGCCCGGTTGAGAGGATGCGCGATGGCCCCGATCATGGCCCGCGCCACGCCGCGCGGAAGCTGTGTGTCGGAGTCCAGGGTGATCACGTAACGGGCGGAGCGCAAGGCTTTCAAGTCGCCGGACTTGACCGGGAAGGGATCATATTCGCCCTGCAGAAACTTGTTCAGATCGAGCAGCTTGCCCCGCTTGCGCTCCCACCCCATCCAGACTCCCTGGCGGGCGTTGAAGATGCGATGCCGGTGCAGCAGAAAAAAGCCCCCCGCGCGGGCCGGGGCATAGCGCCGATTCAGGTCTTCGGTGAGGCGGAAGGCCAGATCCACGAGCGGATCGGTGTCGTTGTCCCGCGGCCGCGTGATGGAGTCCGGCAGGTCCGTGAGCAATCCGAAATGGATGTTGGGATCCTCGTTGCCCAGATAGCGGACCTCCAGATCTTCAAAGAGTTTCCGCACCTGTTTCTCGTCGATCAGCAGAGTCGGCACCGCCACCAGGGTTGTGCAGTCGGCCGGAACTCCTTTTTCCAAATCCAGTTTGGGCAGCGCATGGGCTTTGAAGAGCGCGGTGACGGCGTTGTTCAGCAGATCCACGGCCCCTTGGGTGGCCGGCAGCAGGAGCAACAGAAAGGCCCAGGTCAGGCCGCCGAAGATGGGATAAGTGGGTGTGAGCGGGGCCAGGATCAGGCCGATGAGCACGACCGTAAGCACCTGGAAGCCGCCGATATAGAAATCGTCCGCGTTGCGGCGGACCCCGGAGCGGATGCGCTCGAGGAACGGGGGACGGTAGCCGGTGCGGGAGGCCAGCCGGGGAAAGCCCCGATCGATGAGGTAATAGCCGAGGTGAGCGCGGCGGGCCCGCAGCCGGGGATCTCCGACTCCCTCCTGGCCGGCCGCCAGGCGCGCCATCTCGACGGCGGCTCGGGCTACGTCGGATTCCGTGCAATCGGAATGGCGCGCAATCTCCGCAACCCGTTTGCGGTAGGCTTCGCGGCTCTCGAAGTCCATCGTCAGATAGGCGTTGGCCGGGTCCTCGACGAGAATCCGATGGTACACGGAGATTTTTTCGATCATGGAAATCCAGTCGGCGTAGCCCAGATCGCGCAGGCTGGTCATGCGCGCCTTTAGCGCGGCCGCGCCGGCGGCGTTGTGCGAGCCCGGATCCTTGATCACCCCTGCGGCCTGGGCGATGATTTCCTCGAGCAAAAGAAATCGCAGCGCCGAGGGGAAGGCCCAGATCTCCTCCAGATCCAGAGGGTCGTACTTCTGCGTTTGTTCCAGGAAATACTGCGCCGCATCGGCGTTCCAGACCGATCCGGCGGCCGCCAGATAGGAATCTGCAACAGTGACAATGCGGGGTTCGTCGCCGCCCTGCAGCATGACCCGGGGCAGCCGGCCCAGCTTTTTGCGCCCGGCGGAGATGTCGGCGATGACCGAGCGCAGCATGCGCGGATTTTCGCGCAGCTCCAGCAGGGGGTCCAGCGGCTCGCCCGGCGCATAGGTCGGCGCCGGACGGCGGTTGATGGCCTGGAAGAGCTGCGCCAGCGCCTGCGCGGCGGAGGCGATGCGCAGGCCGAAGCGGCTGGGGCCCTTCGGCTTGTGCGCAATGCGCCATTCGGGAGCGACGCGGGCGACGTGGGCCCGCAGGGCCTCCGCGTTGAAGGCCGGCGCGGAGGCGTCGGCGCCGGCCGGCCGCACCGGGGAAATCGGGTCTGTCATGCGTCTCTCTTCATCTCATCCCCTGGGTCCAGGAACGTCTCCAAGAAGATTTCCGGGAATGCCGGGAACTGCTTCCCGGCATTCCCGCGGCTGCTATCACCTTATCGATCCGCCGAACGGCCTGCGCCGGACGCCCCCGTCAGCGGTAGCTTGCGGCCTGCATTTCGAACATGCTCGCGTAGCGGCCTCCCAGCGCGACGAGTTGCGCATGCGTTCCCTCCTCCACCAGCCGACCGCCCTCGAGCACCACAATGCGGTCCGCCATGCGCACCGTGGAGAAGCGGTGCGAGATCAGCAGCGCCATCTTGCCCTTGGTCAGTTCGGCGAAGCGCTCGAAGACCTCCAACTCGCTGCGCGCATCCAGCGCGGCCGTGGGCTCGTCCAGAATGAGCAGCTGGGCGTCGCGCAGGTAGGCCCGGGCCAGAGCCAGCTTCTGCCATTCTCCCCCGGAGAGGTCCACTCCTCCCTCGAAGCGCCTCCCCAGCATCTGATCGTAGCCCTGCTCCAGTCGCGCGATGACGCCGGAGGCCAGGCTCTTTTCCGCGGAGCGCTCAATCTCCTGCTGGCTGTGGGCCTCCTCGCTCCGCCCCACCTGAATGTTTTCCCGCGCGGTCCTTTCGTAGCGCCTGAAGTCCTCAACGATGACGCCGATCTCCTGATGCCGGTCATCCAGGGCATAGTCTCGCAGGTCCACGCCGTCCAGCGCGGTGCTGCGGCCGAACCGGACGACGACGCCCTCTACCCCCCAGCTCACGACTGTACCTGCGCCGCG
>JAJYZK010000287.1 GCA_021799945.1 Acidobacteriota bacterium | reverse complement strand
GAAAATCGGCGGGCCGGTGCTCCTCCTGGAGCGATCCAACCGCCGATACGGAGACAATCCGCCCCACCCCCAGCTTCTTCATCGCGTAGATATTGGCGCGGAAGTTCAACTCCGTGGGCAGAATCCGATGTCCGCGTCCGTGACGGGCGAGAAAGGCCACCTTTCTCCCCTCCAGCTCACCCAGCACGAAGGCGTCGGACGGCTCTCCGAAGGGCGTCGAGAGGCGCTCCTCCGTTACGTTGATCAACCCGGGCATGGCATACAGCCCGCTGCCTCCGATGATTCCGATCTCGGCCTTGTGCGCTCCGGCAGCCATGGACCTCCAGCGAGCTTCGCAGGGGATAGTGGGGATTCTGCGTTCAAGTATACGGGCAGCTCGCGCGGGCGGGATGGCGCGTCGCGCGCCCCTCCTCAGCCGCCCTTCACATGGACCGTGAAGGTCATGTTGCCATGACCCGCGCCACAGAAGTGCCCGCACCTGCCCGCAAAATCGCCGGTCTTGGTTGGGGTAATGGAGAACTGTGCCGGATGGCGCTTGCTCACCTCCACATTCACCTGTAAATCCGGGATCACGAGACTGTGCGCGGTATCGTCTGAAATCAGCTTGATGGTAGCCGTCTGTCCTTCGACGATGGTGATTTCGTTGGGGGTGAAAGCGAATCGTTTGGCGTGAATCTCGATGACCGGCGCCGCAGCCTGCGTGTGCGCCGGCCCGGCGATCAGGAAGAGCAGACTCAGAGTGAAGAAGATCTTGCCCGCAACATATCGCTTCATGATCGAGGAGCACCTCACGTGGCTCAGCCCGCAGTCTTCCGCAGGCCGTCAGACGGCTCGCGCCGCATAACCGGAAGACCCATGCTTGCGCTCAAGGGGCCAGATATTTGAGCAGGAGCTGCTGCTCCTCCCCGGTTAGCCGCGCCCGAACTCGCATATGCATAATGACGGTGCCGGTGATCCGCGGAGGAATGCTCATCGGGGCCTGATGGCACCGGGAGCAGTTCTGTTGGAAAATCTGCTCTCCTGTTTTCGCCGTCTTCCCGGCGTGGCCCGATTTCCCGGACTTCTCCGAATTCCCCGATTTTGGGGCCGGTTGCGATTGCGCCGACGTGTTCTGCTGCTGGGAGGACGGGCTCGCGTATAGCTTGAGACCGCCGGCGACGGCTAAGCCGCAAGCGACCAGACTCCCAGCCAGAATTGCAGGTCTGCGATGGATCATTTGTTCCTCCCCGGCCAGAGGGGCAGCAGGAAGCGATAGGTGATTCCCGCATTCCACACGTTCTCATTGCCCTTCGAACTGAACTGGCGTCCATAGCTGGAGATCAACCTCAGGTCGTCCTTGAAATAGTAATTCAACCCCGCGTCGAACCGGTTCGTGCCTACCGATGGAAGCCCGTTGCCCCCGCCGTGAAAGGGATCGAATTGCTGCATTCTGGTCACGAACTGGAAGCGCTGAAAAATATTCTGCAGGAAAGGGCTTTGTCTCAGCCATAGAGCGTTTTCGAGCCAGTAACCCTGTCCATTATAACTGCGATCGTATTCAAACTTGACGTCCAGCGGGGTGCGCGGCGGTTGCCATGAGAGATAGGAGGCGACGTTGTTCGTCTGCCGGCCCTGAAGATATCGTTGATAGGAAGTTCCGATTTCGAGCCGGTGATTGCCGAAAAAAATGCTGGTGTCTCCTCCGGCGGTTCTAGAGGCCTGAATCTTGCTGATTGTGCTGAGCGCTGAAAAATAGCTTGAATACTGAATGGAGAACGACGAGTTTTGGTAGGGAACGCCGCGCAGCATAATTCCGTCTCCCGCTCCGCTCGAACCGTTTCCGATTGCGGCGGTGATCGGGGGGTCCTGCAGGTTCCGTATCCATATGGGATCCAGTCTCTCGTTGTACATTCCGAAAGGCAGCAGATACATTCCCACAGTGGCCATCACCGGCGTGCTGGCCAGCCAGTCCAGTTGGGCGAATTCGAGCGTTTGATAGACCGTCCCCGTGTAGGGCCCGGAGGTCAGATTTTGCCGCTGGTAATATCCGGTGAAGTCCACTCTGGATTCAATCAGAAAGTGCGAACCCAAAGGCAACAGCAGGATGGGATCGATCTGCGGCTCCAGGCTCGTGACCCCGCCGTTCACGTTATGGACATAACCCATTCCACCGGAAAGCACGGGGACATAACCGGCGTTGTTCTGGGGGGGGTCGGCGCTTTGCGCGTATAAAACTCCGGCTCCCAGCAGCAACAGCCCGGACGCTCGCCACAACATCATGTTTCACAACCTCTATTCTCGGCGGTATAGCACGCACTCCATGCGGGTGTCCAGCGGCGGCGCTCCGTCCTTCCCTTCCTTACTGTCCCGGACAGACGCGACCGGCGGATCCCATGCACCGGCAACCATACGATGTGGGATGCGATCGGAATCGCTCACGACCGCGGAGGCGCGTCTCGAATTTATTAATTTATTGCGCCGTTTCCCGCCTCTCTTGACCGCGAATCGCGTCGGCGCGCAAGCTAGTCGGAGACGAGGCGGAGGCCGCCCCTGGCGAAGCGCAGGAGTGAGAAGCATGCTTCCAGTCTTAAATAGTTAAGTGGACGGCCGGCCGATTGCGGCTCGAAGCCTGGGTCTCTCTTCGGCCGAAGCCCGGATTGGGGCGCCCCGACAGGAACCATCTTCCATCCCTCGCCGATCCTCGCCGGCGAAGGGAAGGTTTGACGTTTTTTTTTCGCCATGCGGAGTGTTGCGATCATGTCCGGTTTCCCGGCGCATATCCAGACGCTGCTCTCGGCGCTCCGGTTCCAAGACGCCGGCCGCGAAGCGGTGCGCACGCTGACCGGACAGGAATGGGTCGATCTTTTTACCCGCTGGGATGTCCAGCAGTTGTTGATTCCTCTGCGGCGGGACTGCAGCGGCGGAGCGGACCTTCCCGAGTGGGTCCGCTCCCGCATCGACCGGAACCTGATCGCCAATGCGGAGCGGCTGGCGCGAATCCAGGCGGCCTATTCCCATTTCTCCCGCGCTCTGGGCGAAACCGGGGCCGGGCATCTGGTCATCAAGGGCTTCACGTTGTGGCCGGGATTTGTCGATCATCCCCGGTATCGCTTGCAGTCCGATATCGATATTTACTGCCCTCCCGACTCGATCCTCCGTGCCCGCGATACTCTTCGCGAACTTGGCTACCAGCCTTCAAACGGATGGGTATCGCCTTGGGCTGACCATCTGCCGGTCATGGCTCCAAAATCGACCTGGAGATGGCGCGGCGATTATTTCGATCCGGAGATGCCGGCGCAGTTTGAACTTCATTTCCGTCTGTGGAACGAGCGGGCGCTGCGGATCCGCCCGATCGGGCTCGAGCAATTCTGGGAGCGGAGAGTCGAGAGGAGCCTGGACGGCGCTCGTTTTCCCGGTCTCAACGCCGCGGACAACTTCGGATACGCCGCGTTGAACCTGGCGCGAAATCTTGTGCTCGATCAGGCTTCCCCGCACCAGATTTATGAGCTGGCGCGGTTTCTGCACCTCCAGCGAGAGGATCGCGCGCTGTGGAAGGAATGGCGCGAGACTCACAGCGGCTCCCTGCGCCGCATCGAGGCCGCCTCCTGCCGCATGGCTGTGCGCCACTTCGACTGCCGCGTCCCGGACGAAGTCCGCGACGAAATGGAACGCCTTCCAAAAGCGACGAAGACCTGGTTCGACCTCTGCGCGGAGCCTTCAAACCTGTGGCCCGAGCGGCCGCACAAAGACTGGTTTTGGCTGCACTTCAGCCTTCTCGATTCCCCTGGCGACAGAATCTCGATCTTGCGGACGAGGTTGTTCCCGACCCGATTGTCGCCGATATGCCCGACGGACCTCCAGGGGATGGATGACGGATCGCCGGCGCGTCCATCGCCCGGCCGGCGTCTCGGTCGGTATGTCCGTAATTTTGCCTCCCGGCTGCATTACTACTTTGGACTTCTTCCCGCGACGCTCTGGCGGGGCGCCCGGCTCTGGCTCGCGGCGCACGGCCGCGCAGCATCGCCCCGGAGGATGTCCCCCCGTCCCTTCTCGTCAATCTAGAAATGCCACTTACATTTCAATCTATTTCCGAGAAGCCCCGCAAAACATACTCCATGCCGGCGCCCGCCGGCGGATCATTTCGGATGTGGGATGGGCGAGGGATTTCTCTCCTGGAAGGCGCGCTGATGCCAGTAGGGATAGGGAGGCTGCGTTTTGCTGGCCGCATCCAGTCTGGCCACCTGTTCCGGGCTGAGCTTCCACTCGGCGGCGGCAAGGTTCTGCCGCAACTGCTCCTCGTTCCGCGCCCCGAGGATGACGCTGGAGACCGAAGGCCTCTGCAGCAGCCAGTTCAGCGCGATCTCAGGCAACCGCCTGCCGGTCTCCGCCGCCATCTCGTCCAGCGCGTCGACCACCCGATAGAGATATTCATCCGCCATCTGCGGCCCCTGCGCGGCCGTGACATGCAACCGGCTTTGCGCGGGCAGCGGCTGCCCCCGACGGATCTTTCCCGTCAGGCGCCCCCAGCCCAGCGGGCTCCAGATCAACGCGCCAACGCCCTGATCCAGGCCCAGAGGCATCAGCTCCTCCTCGTAGTCGCGGCCAATCAGAGAGTAGTAGACCTGGTGGGCCACATATCGC
>JAJYZK010000009.1 GCA_021799945.1 Acidobacteriota bacterium | reverse complement strand
GATCCTCGAGATCTTCGATCCCGGGGCGCGGCTCATCCGCGTGGCCGACGTGCTCGACATCGAAATCGAAAAGTTGAACATGGATCGCAGCGTGCAAGGCCGGGTCAAGCGCCAGATGGAGCGCGCCCAGAAGGAGTATTACCTCAACGAAAAGATCAAGGCGATCCAGAAAGAGCTGGGCCGGGGCGAGAAGAGCGAATTCGACGAGCTGCGCAAGAAAATCGAAAGCGCCGGCATGCCCAAGGAGGTTCTCGATAAATCGCTGCAGGAGCTGAAGAAGCTGGAGGCCATGCCTCCCATGTCCGCCGAATCGACGGTTTCCAGAAACTACCTGGACTGGCTTCTCGCGGTTCCCTGGAAGAAGCGAAGCAAGGAGACCCGGAGCATCGATCATGCCGAAAAGGTGCTCAACGCCGATCATTACGGCCTGGAGAAGATCAAGGAGCGCATCCTGGAGTTCCTGGCCGTGCGCCAACTGGTCAAAAATCCCAAAGGCTCGATTCTCTGCTTCGTCGGCCCCCCGGGAGTGGGGAAAACCTCTCTCGGCATGTCCATCGCCAAAGCGACCGGAAGAAAATTTGTCCGGATGTCCCTGGGAGGCGTGCGGGACGAGGCGGAGATCCGCGGTCACCGCCGCACTTACATCGGCGCCCTGCCGGGACAAATCATTCAATCCATGAAGAAAGCGGGGACCAGAAATCCCGTCTTCATGCTCGATGAGGTCGATAAAATGGCCTCCGATATGCGCGGCGATCCTGCCTCGGCTCTGCTGGAAGTGCTGGACCCGGAACAGAACTCCAGCTTCCAGGATCACTACCTCGACGTCGAGTACGATCTGTCGCAGGTTCTCTTCCTGGCCACCGCCAACGTGCTGCACACCATTCCTCCGCCGCTGCAGGACCGTATGGAGATCCTGCGGCTGCACGGGTACACGGAGGCGGAAAAGCTGGAGATCGCCCGGCAGTACCTGATCCGGAAACAGCGGGAAAACACCGGCCTGAGCGAAAAGAACGCCTCCTTTGAAAACGAGGCCGTGGTCGAGGTCATTCGCAACTACACCCGCGAAGCCGGGGTTCGGAATCTGGAGCGCGAGATTGGCAATATCTGCCGCAAGGTCGCGCGCCGGGTGGTGAAGAACGGACCGAAGCACCGGGAAGAGATCGCCGCCGCCACGATCCAGGACTTCCTGGGAGTGCCCAAATTCCGCGATTCTCAGCTTCATGAGAAAAGCGAAATCGGATTGGTGACCGGCTTGGCCTGGACCGAGGTCGGCGGGAGCATTCTCTCCACCGAAGTCCAGGTGCTCGACGGCAAGGGCAAGCTTACTCTTACCGGCCAGCTTGGGGACGTCATGCAGGAGTCCGCGCAGGCGGCGCTCTCCTACATCCGGAGCCGGGCCCAGCATCTTGGGCTGCCGCGAGACTTCTATCGTAATCTCGACATTCACGTGCATGTTCCCGAGGGCGCAATCCCCAAGGATGGGCCATCGGCCGGCATCACCATCGCCACCGGGCTGGCCAGCGCCTTGGCCAAGGTTCCGGTCCGCCGCGACATCGCCATGACCGGAGAGATTACCCTCCGAGGCAAGGTTCTTCCCATCGGAGGGCTCAAAGAGAAGCTGCTGGCCGCGCACCGTGCCGGCATTTTGGAGGCGGTTCTGCCGGGCGGCAACGAAAAGGATCTGGCGGACCTTCCGGAGAATCTGCGCAGCGTCATGAAGCTTCACTTCGTGGATCAGATGGACGATGTGCTCAAGATCGCGCTGGAGGGCCCTTTACCGGAGCTGCCGGAGGAATCGTCTGAGGCGCTGGCCGGGGTGAGACCGCCGGCCGGCGGCGATCAGCCGCGCGCCCAGTAGCCACCGCCCGCGGGGGAGATACGCCTGACCGCCAAGTTCCTGATCTCGGCATTTTCCCCGGGCCAGTTCCCTACCTCCAGCCTGCCGGAGTTCGCCTTTCTGGGCCGCTCCAACGTGGGGAAATCCAGCCTGATCAATAGCCTGCTTGGCGCCGGCATGGCCAAGGTTTCGGCCTCGCCGGGCCGCACCCGTTCAATCAATTTCTACGCCATCTCGGTTTCGGCCAAGCATCCGCCGTGCATGCTGTTCGCCGACCTTCCGGGCTACGGCTATGCCAAAATCTCAAAATCCATCTCCGCCGGCTGGCGGGATTTCATCGACCCCTACCTGCAACTCCGGCCGCACCTGA
This sequence comes from Acidobacteriota bacterium, assembly GCA_021799945.1. Lineage (GTDB taxonomy): Bacteria > Acidobacteriota > Terriglobia > Terriglobales > Acidobacteriaceae > PALSA-350. The sequence goes on along the minus strand of JAJYZK010000009.1, from coordinate 18,098 downwards.
CCCGCTGCATCTGCCTTATCGACAGCAACATTCCAGCTCAGCCACTCGACCGCCAGCTCTTGAGTTCTCTGCGCGCGATGGATCGGGAGAGCCTGGTGGTGGGAACCAAAGCCGACCGTCTCTCCGGGAATCAGCGGGCCCAGGCAAGCGCCCGGCTGAAAGCCGATCTGGGTCTTGCCGAGCTGCTGCTCTGCTCCTCAAAGACCAAGCTTGGAATCCAGGATCTGTGGTCGCGGATCGTCACGGCGGCTCAGCCGGCGGCGGGCTCCCTCGGAGTCTGACGACTGCGGCGCGCGAACCGCGGGGCGGAGGCGGTGATTTACCAGCTTGAGTAGGGCTGGCCGTCGCTGCCCACCTGGTCCGAGCCGCTGTGCACATCGGTGATGCCCGGATCGGTCTGATCGGAGCTCTGCAGCGTATCGTCCATATCCGGCGCCCAGGTGCTGTCGCTGTGCGTCATCGGATCCACAGGCATGCTTTTTAGATAGCCGGCCTGCACCAGGTCGTCCAGGGTCTGCGGCGCCTTGTCCTTGTCGTTGGTATAGGAATCGATGGCGTCCCGCATCACGTGCAGATCTTCCCTCAGCACGGCTTCGCGGGCGGCGCGAATGGAGGAGACGTAGGCGGGGATGGCGATGGAGGCCAGAATGGCGATGATCAACATCACCACCATCAGTTCCACCAGCGTAAAGCCCGGCGCCTGAGGCCGGAGACGGGATGGCGCTGCGCGTCTGCTCACCGGTTCTACCAGTCGGAGTATCTCGTTCCGTCCAGCGCGGTTCCCTGGGATTTGGAGTGGACGTCGAACACGTTCTGCCCACCCCAGGAGTCGCTGTCGGCGTCGTCCTGCATGGAGCGCATTCCCCAATCGGCCTGTCCGGTCATGGGGTCCACCGGAATGCGGCGCAGAAACTTGACCTTCTTGCCCTGTTCATCGACCCCGTTCACCAGCGTGTTCAGGTCCGGCGGATAGCCGAAACTGTCGAGCTTTACCTGGAACTTCATCTGATCCGCATCGTCCTTGTAGCGGTCGATGGCGGCCCGCATCTGCCAGAGGTCGTAGCGCAGCTCTTTTTCTTTCTCCCGCTGCGCGCGAAAGCGGGCCAGCGGCACGGCGGCGGAGGCCAGAATAGCCAGAATCGCGACGGTGACAATCAACTCCACCAGCGAGAGTCCCGCCTCGCCGGCGAAGGCCTTTCGCCCACCTCCGCGAAGTCCGCTCTTCCGAGTTCTACGCAACAACATAACTGCCTACCGGATATGCACCGTGGCTTGCGCGCCGGCGAGCTCGGCCGATTGCTGCGCGCTGTTCCGCACCGAAGAGCGTGTGATCGCCACCGTTCCATCTCCCGACGCGGTGGCCTGAAATGTAAGGACGCAGAGCACTCCCGATCCGCTGATGCCCAAGGCGCCGGGAGGGCGGGAGGAGGAGATGGCCACGTTGCCGCTGCCGTCGTCGCGATGCACGAGGGCGATGGCCTGCCCGTCCCGGCCCAGGAAATCTCCCGAGTCCACGTTGATCAGGTTCATCTTGGCGGAATCGTAATGCAATTGCAGCGGCACGGAAAAGACATCCTGGCCGCCATTCAGACGGATGGAAACCTGGAAGGTTCCCCCGACTTTGGGCGAGCCGGCCGGCGGAATCACCTGCAGGGAAACGCCTCCGACCGGGGCCGTCGAATTCGCTTGAGGCGCGCCCGCATTCGCCGCGGGCGCCGGGGCGGCGTTCGCCGCGGGTGGCAGGGTGGCGGCCGGAGCCGGCTTTACCGGGTCCGGCGCTTCTTCCGCCGGCTGCTGGGTCAGGGCCGGCCTGGGCGGCGCCGGAACGGAGACCCGACGCAACTCCACATCGGTTCCCGTCCCGGTATCAATCTCTTGCAGATTGAGTGGATTGATCTCCGTGGCGCGCACGACGTGAGGAGTGAGCATGAAGATGATTTCATCGTCCTGAATTTCATGCTGCTGGGAGCTGAACAGATACTTCAGGATCGGGATTTCGCCCAGAAACGGAGTGCCGCCCACGGTGAGCAGATCCTGGCGCTGCAGGAATCCGCCCAGAATATTGACCTCTCCCTCTTTGAGCCGGACGGTCTGCTCAGCCGTCTTTTGGCCGATAATCGGCTCGGTAATGCCCCCGATATTGGTCGATCCGCTCTCCTGCGAGGAGACCACTTTGATCTTCAGCGTTACGTCGTTGTTGTAATGAACGATTGGGGTAATCTCGATTTCCACACCTACGTCGAGGTAGGTGAACTGCGTATTGACCAGCGAGCTGACGACGGCGGTTGCGGCGCCCGTCTGATAGGAGCCCGTCGCTACGGGAATTCTGGTGCCGATCTTCAGATCGGCCTTCTGGCCGTCGGTTGCTCGAATGCTCGGATTCTGCAGGACCTTGGTGTCGGTATCCGCAAGCAGCATGTTCGCCGTGGCCTGTCCTACCGTCACGGCGAACTCCGTCGAGTTCAGATGGGCCACGTTGTTCAGCGTCAGATTCTGGGTGTTGGTCGGAGTTGTACTGTTGTTGGCGGTATTCGTCGTGTTGTAGGCGTTGGGCGGCTGCAATTGCAATCCGAAGGAGCCCGGAAGCTGAATGCCGATGGTGTTGGTTGTATCCCGGTTTACCTCCACCAGGGCCACGTCGACCACCACCTCCGGCCTGGCTTTATCCAGATCGCTGATCAGTTTTTGAGCCAGCAGCAGTTCGTCGGGCGTGGCCCGCATTACGATTGCATTCTGGCTGGGCACGCCGTAGAGCTTGGCCCCGGTCAGAAGATTGCGCAGGGCGGTCTGGATATCGTTCAGGTCGTTCTGCTGGGCCGTATTCGCCAGATAAAACGTCTGCACCGCCTGCTCTTCCAGTTGCTGGCGCTTGGTCCGGGTATCCTCCGCGACAAAGATCGTATTGGGAGTCACCGCATGCCAGAACGTTCCCGAAACCGTGCCGATAATGCGCAGCGCGTCTAACAGGGATACGTTGGCCAGGTCGATCTGGATCCGTTTTGAGGTATACGAGGGATCGAAGAGCACATTGATGCCGGCAGCCTTGCCCACCGTCTGGTAGACGATCTTGCTGTCTTCGGTCATGTGCAGGGTGATGGGCTCGTCGGAGACCGGACTGAGTTCGACCGGAGGCTCCACTTCATCCAGCTCCGCCTGCTCTTCTTCGGGGATCGAGTTCTCGCGCACTGCGGTTACGGGGGTGGAGAGCTTCCGCTTCGCCGCCTGGATGTCCTGCTCCGCCATGGCGTTGCTGGGGTCGATCTCCAGGGCGCGCAGGTATTGGGTCATTGCGTTCGTGAAATCACCCTGAGCCGCCAGCTTTTCTCCACTGGAGACAAAGGTCGCGGCGGCGAGAAATTTGAGGCGGTTGTACGCCGTTTTGTAGCGGAGATTTTTGGGGTCTTTGTGATACGCCTTCGCGTAATCGTTGTAGGCGCTGATCGGGTCGTCCTTCGCCTCGGCGGTCAAACCGGCCTGGTAGAGAGATTTTGCGGACGGAGGTCTTTTGGCGACAGCCGGGAGGCAAACCGAGAGCATCAGGGTGCAGGTGGAAACCCCCGTCCGGAAAAACTTCTTGTAGCGGTTCATTCCACTCCAGATAGGCAAACTGCATTCCCACGGACGAAGCCACCGGGTTCTAACCCTCTCTGGACTGGGTTCGCACTGCGTGACGCGCGGCGAGGACGGCCCGGACGCGCGGAGGCTTCGGTCCCTCACAGAGTGGTCGGTTCGCCCTAAGTATAGCATTCCGCTGCTGCCCGGCCGGGCTCGAAAACCCCGTGCTAGCATGGAGAATCGTAATCCCCAGTATGCCGCGCCATGCCACTCATGCCACGGGCCAAGCCCCTCAAAAAGTGAAGCCGCGAGACCCCGTAGCCACGGGCGACAGAGACGCCGCGGTGAACCGCGCCGCCGGCCACCATTACTTCCTTCTGGAGCGTTTTGAAGCGGGCGTTGCGCTGCGCGGCACGGAAGTCAAATCCGTTCGCAACGGACAGGCCAACCTCAAGGACGCTTACGGAATCATCCAGGGCGGCGAGGCGTATCTGTTGAATGCCCATATCGGCCCCTATTCGCACGGCAATTCCGCAAACCACGAATCTCTGCGCACCCGAAAGCTGCTGTTGCACCGGGAGGAACTGCGGAAGCTCCCGGGAAAGACGCAGCAAAAGGGCTTAACGCTCATTCCGACAAGACTTTATTTCCGCCGTGGACGGGTCAAGTGCGAGCTGGCCGTGGCCAAGGGAAAACAGGACTGGGATAAGCGCGCCACCGAGCGCCAGCGCGAGGACGAGCGCGAAGCCCGGGCCGCGGTGGCCCGCGGACGGCGCAGGTAAACCGCCGCGGCGCCGCGGCATGGAACTTTAGCCGACGTCGAATCGCCCGCGTTCAATCCGGCGCCTTCAACCGGGAATGCAGATCCACCGGAATGCAAATCCACCAAATCCACCAGGGAGCGAAAACCGACCGATGAACACAGAAGTGATATCGCCGCAACTCTCCAGTCTCGCCACCGGGCTGCTGGTGGCCTTCGCCTTCGACGCGGCGAAACAGAAGGGCGCAGGCAAGTCCGAGACGCCGCAGGTGAAGCTGCTGACGGAAAACGCCGAGGTGACGAATGCCGCCCGGGAGTGCCTGGCTGGCGGAGAGTTCGCCGCAGGCGCCGCGGAAACGCTTCTGCTCCACTCCCCCGCCGGGCTTGCGGCGAAACGCCTGCTGCTGGTGGGCATCGCCGCTCCCACGGCGCACGAGCTGCGCAAAGCGGCCGCCGTCGCCGTGCGCTTCGCGAAGCCCCGCAATCTCCGCGAGTTGGCCTTTGTCGCGCCCTCGGGGGAGTCGCTCGACCCCGCGGCGGCGCTGCGAGCCGTTGTCGAAGGAGCCTGCATCGGAGATTTCGATTCCGATACCTACCGGTCGGAGCGTAAGGACAAGAGCATCGAGCGGCTGGCGGTGGCCGTGGATGCCTCCGCGGACCGCGGCCAAGCCGAGGCCGCCGTGCGCGAAGGCATGATTCTGGGCGAAGCCCAGACCCTCACCCGCTCCCTGGTCAACGAGCCCGGAAACAAGATGACGCCCACCGTTCTGGGCCAGCGTGCGGCCGAGATGTGCCGGAAATACGGCCTGCAATGCGAGGTCTACGGAGCCGAAAAACTGCACGAGCTCAAGATGGGCGCCTTCTGGTCGGTGGCCAAAGGCTCCTCCGAGCCTCCCGCTCTCATCGTCATGACCTACGAACCGCCGAATGCTCCGGCCGGCCCGGTCCTCGGTCTGGTGGGCAAAGGCATCACCTTCGACACCGGCGGAATCTCCATCAAATCCGCCGACGGCATGGAAAAAATGAAGTACGACATGGCCGGGGGCGCCTCCATGATCGGGGCGATGCAGGCCATTGCCCAGCTTCAGCCCGCGGTCAAGGTCATCGGCATCGTTTGCGCGGCGGAGAACATGCCCTCGGGCAAGGCCATGAAGCCCGGCGATATTCCCATCGCGATGTCCGGCAAGGCCATCGAGATCATCAATACGGATGCCGAGGGCCGGCTGGTGTTGGCCGACGGCCTCTGTTACGCAAAACGGCTGGGAGCCACCCATCTGATCGATGCCGCAACCCTCACCGGGGCCTGCGTGGTCGCCCTGGGCACGATCAATGCCGGCGCCTTCTGCAACGACGAGGAGACGTACCGGCGCTTTGCCGAAGCCGCCAGGAAAACCGGCGAGCGATTTTGGCGTCTGCCGGTGGAGGACGACTACGCCGAGCACATAAAATCCAACATCGCCGACATCATGAATACCGGCGGCTCCCGGTCGGGCGGGGCCATTACCGCCGCCATGTTCCTCAAGGAGTTCGCAGAGGACACCCCCTGGATTCATCTGGATATTGCCGGCGTGGCCTGGGTCGACGACCAGAAACCCTGGATGGCGAAGGGCCCCACCGGAGTGCCCATGCGAACCATCGTGGAGTGGGTTCGCGGCTACGCGCCCTGAGGGCCGCCGCAGGCTCACATCGCCTCGGGCGCCTCGATGCCGAGCCAGGCCAGGGCCCGCACCAGCTCACGCTCCACCACCGCCGCGGTAGCCAGCAGCAGCCTGCGGCGGTCCGCGTCCTCCTCGTGGAGAATGTGGTGACGGTGATAGAAGTTGTTGAATAACTGCGCCAGACGGAAGGCGTGCTTGGCCAGATATGCCGGCTCCGCGGTGGCGATGCATTGCTCCAGGGTCAGGCTAAGCTGCGAGGCGCTCACCCATAAATCCCAGATTTCCGAGCCCTCTTCTCCGCGGAGATGGGGGCCGATCCCGGCCGCCGGCAGTTCCTCAAGCGCCTCCGCGGCGGAGATTCCTCCTTTGCGGAAGATATTCCGCGCCCGCACCACGGCATACTGCACATAGGGGCCGGTCTCCCCCTCGAAGCTCAGCGCCTCGCGGAAATCGAACGCAATGACCGAGCCTCGCGTGAACTTGAGCATGAAGTAGCGCAACGCGCCTACGGCGATCTGGCGTGCGATCGTCGCCCGCTCCTCGCCGGCGCGCTGCGGATGACGGGCATCCACCTCCTGCTGCGCGGCTTCGATGAGTCGGTCGAGCAGGTCGTCCGCCTTTACGCCGAATCCTTTGCGGCCCGAAACTTCGACATAGGGCCGGCCGGCGTCTTCGGCGGCGAGCTGGTATCCCAACTCCAGCGCGCAGCGCGGCGTCAGCGCCACCATCTCATAGGAGAAATGCGTGTAATGCTTCGCGGCATCCGCGTAGCCCAAGCCGCGAAGAGCCTCGATTACGTTGGCCTGGGGATCGGTCTGGCGGCTGTCGATCACGTTATAAATCGCCTGCGCTGCGCCGAAGTGAGGATGGCCGGCGATTCCATGCTCCGCGGAGATCCAGCAGCTTCTCTCCGGATACGCAAAAAACGGCGCGTATTCGAAGTCCCGGCCCAGCAGGCCGAACTTCCACAGATGGTAGGCGATGTCCTTGCCCACGTAGGTGACCGTCCCGTTGGAGCGGACGATCACTTTGGCGTCTTCGTCGGGGCCGTCCGCCCGGGGCGTGGCTCCGGACTCGCCCGAGCCCGCGCGGGCCATCACCCAGCAGCCCTGGTTGCGGCCCTCCGCTTCCAGGTAGAGAACTCCCTTCTGCTTCATCTGGGCAAAGGCTACATCCCAGAACTTGAGCCGGAGAATCTCGCTTTCCCGAGGCAGCAGATCGTACTCGATCCCCAGCCGCAGCATGGTCTCCAGATGCCTCCGCAGCACCGCGGTGGAGATGAGTTCCGCAATGCCGGCCGTCTCGTTTCCGCCCTCCTCGATGGCATGCAGCGTCTCCAGCCTCACCTGCCGGCGGCGCTCGATTTCCTCGGCCTCCGCCTCGTACCATTGCGATACCCGGGCATAGAGATCCCAGCAGTAGTAATCCACTCGCCGGTTCCCGTCCTGGAGCTGCCCCAGCAGCCGCCGCACGCCGGCAAGGTCATAGCCTTCCAGCCGCATCAGCCCGACCACGATGTCGGCCACCTGCACGCCGGTGTTGTCGATGTAGTTCTGCACGTCCACCCGGGCTCCGGCCGCCCGCAGCAGCCGCACAAAGGCGTCCCCCAGGATGGCGTTGCGCAGGTGGCCGACGTGCGCCGCTTTGTTGGGATTGATGCTGGTGTGCTCCACCAGGCAGTGGAGACCGCTCACCGCGAATGGATCTGGGTCTTCGCCGGCCCCGCGCGCGCTCCCGATCACTGCGGCGGTCCGGTCCAGCTTGCAGTTGATATAACCCGCTCCCGCCACCTCGAAACTCTCAAATCCGGCGACCGGCGGCAGCGCCTTCCCCAATTCCCCGGCGATCTGCCGGGGCGCGCGTTTCAACGTCCTCGCCAGATCGAAGGCCACGGGCAGCGCAAACTCGCCCAGGGCGGAGTTCGGCGGCTGCTCGATGGCCGGATTGGGGAGGGTGATGCCGTACGACTCCCGCAGAATCGTCTGCAGGCGCTCGCGAAGAAGTCGTTGCTGTTTCCGGTACACGTAGCTTCACCCGGCGGTCGCGCTGAGGAAAGGCGCAGGAGGATATGGAGATTCATGCCGAGTCTAGCAGACGCCGGGCCGGCCTCCGGCCTGCCGCCGACGCCCTGCTAAGATTGAAAGAGCCGTCTCCGCGCGGCGAACGACCCCCCATGCCCGAAGCTCCCAGGTATTTCATCACCACCCCGATCTATTATGTCAACGCGCGGCCGCACATCGGCCACGCGTACACCACCCTGGCCGCCGACGCCATCGCCCGGCGCAAAAGGGCGATGGGCATCGAGACATGGTTTCTTACCGGGACCGACGAGCACGGACAGAAGATCGAACGCTCCGCCAAACTCGCCGGGCAGAAGCCTCTGGAATTCGCCGATCGCGTTTCGGGCCAGTTCCGGGCTCTCTGGGATCGCATGGGGCTCACCTACGATGACTTCATCCGCACCACCGAACCGCGGCACCGGCAGGGCGTGCAGCGCCTTTTTGAGACGATCCAGAGACGCGGATTCATTTACAAAGGCAGCTATACCGGGCAATATTGCGTCTCCGACGAGCTCTACGTGGATGCTCCGGCCGGATCCCCCTGCCCCGATTGCGGCCGCATCACCGAGACGGTGAGCGAGGAGAACTACTTTTTCAAGCTTTCCGCCTTCGAGCGCCCGCTGTTGCAGCTTTATGAGGACCAGCCCGGCTTCATCCGTCCGGAGGCCCGGCGCAATGAGGTAGTCTCCTTTGTGCGCGGCGGTTTGAAGGATCTCTCCATCAGCCGCACCAGCTTCAACTGGGGCATTCCCGCTCCCGGCGATGCGCGGCACGTCGTCTACGTGTGGATGGATGCCCTGGCGAACTACATCACCGCCTTGGGATACGGCAGCGACAAGGAGGAAGACCGGTTGCGCTTCGAGCGCTTCTGGCCGTGCGATCTGCATGTGATCGGCAAGGAGATCAGCCGCTTCCACTGCGTCTATTGGCCGGCCTTTCTGATGGCCGCGGGTCTGCCCTTGCCCAAGGCCATCGTAGCGCACGGCTGGCTGCTCTTTGACCAGAGCAAGATGTCGAAATCCCGCGGCAACATCGTCCGCGCGGAGACGGTCGTCGACGCGCTGGGCGCCGACGCGCTGCGCTATTACCTTTTACGGGAGGTGGTTTTCGGGCAGGACGGTGGATTCTCCTTCGCCGGACTCATCGAGCGCTACAACGCGGATCTGGCGAACGGCTACGGGAACCTGACCAGCCGCACCCTATCCATGATCGCCCGCTATTGCGGCGGCGCCATTCCCGAGGGCCGATCCGAACCCCGCATCCGGCAGCAGGCGGCGACCGCGGCGGCGGCCTTTTCCGCCTCCTTCGACGCTCTGGATTTCTCCCGCGCGCTGGAAGCGCTATGGTCGTTCGTGGCCGCCGTCGACGGGTATATCACGGAAATGGTGCCCTGGAAGCTGGCCGCCACGGAGGACTCAAAGGAGGCGCTGGCCGGCGTTCTTTACACCTGCGCGGAGTCGCTGCGCATCGTCACCGCGCTGGTGTATCCGGTCCTGCCGGTTTCCGCAGCCAGGATCTGGGCCCAACTCGGGCTGGGCGACATCGCGAACGCGGACCTGAAGGATCCCTCCTGGGGCGGGCTCATGCCGGGAACCAGGCTGGGGCCCCTCGGCCCCGTATTTCCCCGGGCGGAAAAGGAACTGGTGGAGCGCATGCAGGAAGTGGAAAAGAACAACGCAGCCGAGGCTGAGGAATCCAAAGCGGGCGCCAACGCGGAGGCCGGGCCCGAAACCAAATCCGACTCCAAATCCGAATCAGGACCCGAAAACAGGCCCAAAAACAGGCCCGCCGCCCCGGTTGTTCTTCCGGCGGCATCGCCGGGAGCGGCTGAGGCTCACGCGGGCGGTTCGGCCTCCGTGAATTTGGCCGGGCGGGCGCCGGCGAATGCCCCCCCCGCAAAGCCGCAGCCGTCCGCTGCCTCGAATTCCGCATCGCACCCGGCATCGCCCGCCGCATCGGGCGAAGGCAGAATCACCATCGACGACTTCGCCAAAGTGGATCTTCGCGTGGCCCAGGTGCGGGTAGCCGAGCGTGTCCCGGGCGCCGACCGCTTGCTGCGCCTGGAGGTCAGCCTTGGCGAGGAGACGAGGCAGATTGTGGCCGGCATCGCCGAAGCCTACGAACCGGCGTCCCTGGTAGGGCGCAAGGTGGTCATTGTCGCCAATCTGCAACCCCGCAAGTTGCGCGGCCTGGAATCCAATGGAATGATCGTCGCCGCATCTGTCGGGGAGAAGGGACGGCCCGTGCTGGCTGGATTTCTGGAGGAGGTCGAGGCGGGCGCGCGGCTGAAGTAGCGCGCATTCCGCGGCGCTTGAGCCGGGAGGCTGCGGCCGGAAAGGATGGCATTGGTAGATTCTCACGCCCATCTCGATAGTCCCAGATACGACGGAGAACTCGATGCGCTGCTGCAGCGAGCGTGGCGGACGGGCGTACGCACGATTCTGTCGATTGGAATCGGGGAGGGGCCCGCGACGATGCACCGCGCGCTGGAGTTGAGCCGCGCTTACGCCGGAAGGCCGGAGACTCCGCAAATTCTGGCCACGGCCGGCATTCATCCGCATGAGGCGCAAATGGCGGATCTCCCCGCCCTGGAGAAGCTGGACGGGCTATTGCAACAGCCGGAGCTGGTCGGGGTGGGGGAGATCGGGCTCGACTACTACTACGATCATTCGCCCCGGGATCGGCAGAGGCAGGCCTTCGCCGAGCAGATGGATCTGGCCGCCGCTCACCGGCGGCCCATCGTGATCCATTGCCGCCCCTCGGAGGGCAGCTTCGATGCCTGGGACGAAACCCTCGAAAGGATCGAAACCCGCTGGAAGAGCACCGGCCTGGGAGGGATTTTGCATTGCTTCACCGGCGAGTGGAGACATGCCTCGCGGGCCATGGACTGCGGCTTCCTGATATCCTTCGCCGGAAACATCACCTTTCCCAAGGCCCAGGCTCTCCGCGAGGTGGCGGGTCGGATTCCCCTGGCGAGCACCTTGCTGGAGACCGACGCTCCCTTTCTCGCTCCTGTCCCTCACCGGGGCAAGCGCAATGAGCCGGCATGGGTGGAGCGGGTAGCGGAAACGCTGGCCGCTGTCCACCAGGTGGATGCCGAGGAGGTCGCCGGCGCAACCTCGCAGGCCTTCTCCGGCTTTCTGAAACAGTCGAAAATCCCGGAGCCGCCGAAAATCCTGGAATCGCAAAGATCGGCGGAAGCATCATCGAAGGGATAATCAAGGAAGAATCGGGGTAGCATCTCAGGGAGGAATTCCGGAGGGGGCGGGCGAAGGCAATGGCTGCGGATCAATCGTTTGACGTGGTATGCAAGGTGGACATTCAAGAGGTTCGCAACGCAATCGATCAGGCCGTCAAGGAGGTGCGCACGCGCTTCGACCTGAAGGACTCGAAGTCCGAGATCCGGCTGGAAGACGGCCAGACCCTCCAACTGGCCTCCTCGGACGAATATAAGCTCAAGGCGGTCATTGAGATCCTGCAGCAGAAATTCGTCAAGCGCGGCGTCCCGCTCAAGTCGCTCCAATATGGCAAAGTGGAGGCGGCCTTCGGCTCCACGGTGCGCCAGGAAATCAAGCTTCAGCAGGGGATCCCCATAGAGAAGGCGAAAGAGATCGTTAAACTGGTAAAGGAATCGAAGAAGAAGGTCCAAGCTTCGATCCAGGGCGATTCGGTGCGCGTGAGCGGCAAGGATCGCGATACTCTACAGGAAACGATCGCGCTGCTCAAAGGACACGACTTCGGCATCGATATGCAGTTTACCAATTACCGGTCGAACTGAGCCGCATCGTCGGCGCGTTCGCGGCTGGATGGAATCTTCATTGCACGCATCGGGAGACTGAGTGGGCACACAAGCGATAGGCTCGGCGAAAGAAGTCTTCGACCTGCTCCGCGACGACTTGAGCGCCATCGAAGATGAGCTGACCCGCGAGGCCGTTTCCAGCGCCGGCTCGGTGACCGACATCGCCGGCCACCTGCGCGAAGGCGGCGGAAAACGCATCCGTCCTTCGCTGCTGCTGCTCTCCGCCCGCGCCCTCGGCTATCGCGGTCCGGGGATGGTCCGGCTGGGAGCGGTGGTGGAAATGGTGCATATGGCCACCCTGGTGCACGACGACATCATCGACGGGGCCGACATCCGCCGCGGCCGGCCCTCGGCCAACACCCACTGGGGCAATTCCAAATGCGTGCTGGCCGGCGACTGGCTGTACATGCAGGCCTTTCGCGCGGCGCTGGAGGAGCGCAATTTCAAGATTCTCGATCTGCTCATCGGCCTCACCCAGCAGATGGTGGAAGGGGAGCTGCTCCAGATGGAACGGCTGGGCCGGATCGTGCGCGAGCCCGAGTATTACGATCTGATCTACCGCAAGACCGCCTGCCTCTTCCACGTTTCCATGCGCCTGGGCGCGGCGCTCGCCGGAGCCTCGGAGGAATTCGAGGAGCAGATGGGGGAATATGGCCGCAATCTTGGCATCGCTTTTCAGATTGTGGACGATGTTCTGGATCTGACCGCCAGCGAGGAGCTTCTGGGCAAGCCGGTGGGCAGCGACCTGCGCGAAGGAAAAGCCACCCTGGCGGTGGTGCACGCGCTCGAGCACGGAGCGCCGCGCGACCGGGAGGCGATCGGCAGAGTGCTCGAAGACTTCAACTTCGACCGCACCAGTCATCCCGAGGTCCTGGAGATTCTGGAGCGCTCCGGCTCCGTCGATTACGCCCTTTCGGCTGCCTGCCAATATGCCCATTTGGCCCGCACCGCAATTTCGGCTCTGCCGGATTCCGATTACAAGCGCGCCCTTCTCTGGATGCCGGACTACGTCGTCTCCCGGGATCGATAGACGGGGGTGGAAGCCAGGGGTCGGGATCAACTCCTACCCGTTCCCGATATACTTCTTCCATGACGTCTACCGAATCCACGGAATCGGCCGCGGACCGGCTGCGGCGGAATGCCGCTTGGCTGCCGGCGCTGGCGGTGATTCTGACGGTGGCCTTTGCCGGCGGCAGCTCCTTCACCGTCGGCAGAACCAGCGAGTGGTTCTATCCGTTCTGGATGCGCCACTTCGCGCGATTTCCGATGCAGCGATTCTGGGATCTCAACGAGCTGCTGCGGAAGGTGGGTCACCTGGCGATCTATGCCGTGGTCAGTTCGGCTTTCTATTACAGTTGGAGAGCGTGGCTCAGGCGCCGTCCCTCGGCCGCCGGCATTTTGCCCCGGAACCGCGCCGCCGGATTGGCCCTTATCTCGACCCTGCTGCTGGCGGCGGGAGACGAAATCCACCAGATCTTCATTCCCGGCAGGGCCAGCAGAGTCGCCGACGTCGGCATGGATCTGTGCGGAGCCTATCTCGCGATGATTCTATTGCTGGCGGCGAGACGCCGTAGCGAAGGCAAAAGCGCGCAACATCCAGCCCGGTAAAGCTTCGGGGCCCTTTACGGCGTAACACCCAATCGCGCCAGATCTTACAGCAATTTCATTTCCAATCTTCGCCGGTCTTCGGTCGGGCTTCGCGGGTCGGGATTCGCGGCCTTTTTTGGAGAAACGCCGCAGCGAAAAGGCCACGCCGGTTTCTGTCGTGATGGCGCGCCTGACACCCGGCCATGACGCCGGGCCGCGCCGCCGGGGGGGCGCTCGGCAGATCACATTCTTCCACACGATTTCCACATGTGGATTTCGTGGATATTGGGACCGTTTTTGAAACCCGGGGGCGACCCTCGGTGCGCGGCGCCCTTGGCGCAATCAGCCCGCAATCCCGCTCAGCTTCGATCCTTTCGATCCTCACCTCGTCGATCCTCACCTCGATCCTCACCCTCCATAAAGGCGCGGATCGCGGCGGCATACCGGACCGGGAACGATCTTCGGCGCATTCGTCGATCCACCAGCACATGGGTGGTCTGGGCTTCCGCCAGAACCTCCTGCGCCTGGCCGTCACCCGGCTTCCCTTCCCGCACCAGCCGGTAACCGAATTTGAGCAGCGAGCCGCCGGCGGCGAGAATGCGGGTCTCCAGCGCAAGCTCCTCATCGTAGCGCGCCGGCGACTTGAAGCGGCAGACCGCCTCGGCGACCGGAAGGTGGCATCCGTCGTCGCCCTCCATCTCCCGATAGCTGAATCCGAGATGGCGCAGCAGCTCGACCCGCCCGATCTCGAACCAGACAAAATAATGGGCGTGGTAAACGACGCCCATCTGGTCGGTCTCCGCGTACCGCACTCGAATTCGGCTGACTGAGGCAGGCCCTACCGGGGCAGATATTCGTGAGTTAGACATAGGTCGCGGAGATTACAAAAATCGACAAAGACGCCGGAATCACGGGACGCGTGTGGGCGGCCAAGGCCATGGCCCCTCCGGCGCCCTCGATCCATTGCGCCGCGGATGCTCCACGGCGCAGGCCGCGCCGCGGCGGCCGCCCCTCTTCTAAAGCTTCAGCTTGGCGAAGGCGGGCAGTTTGGATATGTCGTTGAACATGATGAAGACGAAAAAAATCAGCAGGAAGACGAATGCAGCCTGATAGATCCGCTCCTTGAATTCGCGGTTCAGATCGCGACGCATGATCCCCTCGATCGCCAGCAGGACAATCATTCCTCCGTCCATGATCGGAATTGGCATCAGATTCAGGATGGCCAGATTGAGGCTGATGACTGCGGTCAACCCGATGATCGGCTGCCATCCGGGCTGCTCCACGGCGAGCCCGGTGACTCTTGCAATTCCAATGGGGCCGCTCAGGTTTTCCACCGCGAGCCGCCGGGTGAGCATGCGGTGAAAGACCTCCAGAATCAGACCGGCGTTGCGGAGATTGAAGTGAATCGACTGCCGGAGGGCAAGGGGCAACGGCAGTTGCTCCACGAGGAAGGGCGGCGGGTTGGGAGCAAAGCCGATGCGGTAGAGCCGGTCGCCGCCGGAATCCGCGATGACCGGAACGAGCGCGACCGGGAATTTCGAGGCGCCGCGTTGGATCTCCAGGTTCACCGGCCGTCCTCCATTTTTCTGCAGGAAGGCCAGCATGGCCTCGACAGAGTGCAGCGCCAAGCCATCGACGGAAAGAATCTCATCTCCAGGCTGCAAACCCGCCTTCGCCGCCGGCATGCCCGTCTCCACCTGGCGGATGCTGATCGGCCCTTCCTGCATGCGGGGCACAAAACCCAGGCTTTCCAGATCGAAATCCTCGGAGTCGCGCGGATTGGGCAGCCTGAGCCGGAGAACCAGCGAGTGACCGTCCCGCTCGACGGTCACCGGTAGGGTTTGCCCCAGATTCAGGGCGCCGCGGACTGAAATCTGCTCCCAGGTCGGGTTGATCACGCTATCGAAATAAACGATGCGGTCGCCTGGCTGAAACCCGGCGTAGGAGGCCGGCGTGTGCTCGGTGACGAAGTCGATGTTGGCGGCTTCCGACCGGTACGCCTCGACCTCGTTGTGCATCATGTAAAAGCCGGTCATGAGCACAAGGGAAAGCAGAAAATTCGCCGCCGGGCCGGCCAGACCGATCAGGATTCGCTGCCAGCGGGGATGAGCGCTGAAGTCGCGCGGATCGTCCGGAGCCGGCGCCGGCACACTCTCCGCGCCGGTCAGGGAGCGGTCGAGCTTCTCGGACGTCGCCTCGCCCGACATTTTGACATAGCCGCCGAAGGGCAGCGCGCTGAACCGGTAATCGGTCCCTCCGTACTGGACGCCGAAAAGCCGCTTGCCAAAACCGATGGAAAAGATTTCGACGCGAACCCCGCACCACTTGGCGACTGCGAAATGGCCTAGCTCATGCACTAGAACCATCACGCCAAGCACCACGAGCATGGATATTGCGCTGGTTAGAAAGAAGGACATAGAGGTTTGCTTCGCTATCTTCCCTATCTTCGCAGGCTTCGCGGTCTTCCCAATCCGGCGCCGGACCTAGCGGGCCGCCGGGAATCCAGCCGCGATCACCGCTTTCGCCCTCTGCCGCGCTGCGCGATCCGCATCCAGAACCTCCCCGATGGTTGCCGGATGCGAGTCCGGAGTGTCATCTAAAACTGCCTCAATTGTACGCGGGATGAGGGGGAACGATATCCCCCCATGGAGGAATGCCTCTACTGCGATTTCATCCGCTGCATTCAACGCGATGCAGGCCGCGCCGCCGGTCTGGGCGGCGCGGTACGCCAGGCGAAGACACGGGAAACGTTCCAAATCCGGGAGCTCAAATTCCAGATGGCGCAGCGCCGCCAGGTCGAAGACGAGATCCGACTGCGGCCGCTCCGGGTAACTGAGGGCATACAGGATTGGAAGGCGCATATCGGTGACCGAAATCTGCGCCAGGATGCTGCCGTCCACGAACTCGACCAGGGAATGCACCGAGGACTGCGGATGCACCATCACCCGGATCGCCGAAGGAGGCAGATTGAACAGGCGGCAGGCCTCAATGACCTCCAACCCCTTATTCAGCATGGTGGCCGAGTCGATAGTGATCCTTCGTCCCATCACCCAGGTGGGGTGTTTGAGCGCCCGCTCCACCGTGATGCCTTCGAATTCCTCCAGGGGCAGTTGCCGAAATGGGCCGCCGGAGGCGGTGAGCCACACCCGCCGCACCTCCGCCCTGCTTCCCCCGCGCATGCATTGGTGTACGGCGTTGTGCTCGGAGTCGATGGGGAGGAGCGGGACGCCGCGCCGAGCTGCTTCCCGGGTCAGAATCTCTCCGGCGGCCACCATCGCTTCCTTGTTGGCCAGGCCGACCGGCTTGCCGGCCAGAATCGCCGCATGCGTCGCTTCCAGCCCCGCCAGCCCGACGATGGCCGAAAGCACAAAATCCACGCCGGGGTCGGAGGCGGCGCGCACCGTCCCCTCAGTTCCCCACAGGACTTCAATCTTCTCCAGCCCGGCGGAGCGCAGGCGCCGCTCCAGCTCCCTCGCCGCATCTTCCGCCGCCATGGAGACCACCGCCGGCCGCCAGCGCAGGCATTGCGCAAAGGCCAGTTCGAGGTTGCTCCCCGCGGCCAGCGAGCCTACGGAAAACCGCTCCGGATGGCTCTCGATCACGGATAAGGCGCTGGTCCCGATGGAGCCGGTGGAACCGAGGATGCCGATTCGCTTCAACGGAGAGAACTCCCTCGAATAGAGTCGCGGCCCGGCGGCGGTGGATCCCGGCGCGCGCCGTCGAGGAACTCCCAGGCTGGCGGCGGTGAAGCGCAGGCGCGCCGCCGCGGCCCTCATGTTCACACCCCGGCCTGACTAAAAGTACTGTTGAATCAACTGAGCGTACCACAATGCGGGCGCCGCCAGCAGCAGCGCGTCGATGCGGTCCAATACGCCTCCGTGTCCCGGCAGGAGCGCTCCGGAATCCTTCACGCCGCAACCGCGCTTGAGGGCGGACTCGAATAGATCGCCCGCCTGCGCGGCCACATTCAGCAGAGCGGCCAGCCCCAGCCAGGGCAGCAGGGGCCCTCGATAGGCGAGGGTGAAAATGGCGCGCGCTTCGAGTCCTCGCGCCAGATACACCAGAGCCGCCGCGGCCAGCAGACTGGCCGCCAGCGAGGCGGCCCCGCCCTCCCAGGTCTTTTTCGGGCTGAGGATGGGCGCGAGCTTCCTTCGCCCAAAGGCTCGGCCGGCATAGAGCGCCGCTATGTCCCCGGACCACACCACGCAGAACAGGAAAAGCAGAAGCGGCCGGCCGTCTTCTCTGCTCGCCAGCAGAGGAATCGTCATCAACCCAAGACCGACGTAGATCAGGCCGAATACCGCGAAGGCCACGTCCGGAATCAACCGCGGGAGCGGGGAGCGGATAACCGCGACGGTGAACAGGACGATCGAGCAGAAGAGAAGCGCCGGCGCAGCCAGTTGCTCATCGAAGGCCGTCGCGGCAAAGAGAAAGGCGATCGCGCCCAGCGCCGGAAGCCGGGCCGTCTTCGCCCCGTAGGCATCCGCCATCGCCAGATATTCCCACATGGCCAGTTCGGCCGCCAGGGCCGCAACCAGAAACATCAGCGGAAAAGGACCCCGCAAGATGAGGTCGATCACCAATGGAATCAGCACGGCCCCGGTAAGGACTCGTTTCATAACTCCAGCCAGCATACACGGGCGCGCCCGGCCGCTGGCGCCGCGCGCGAAACCCGGTCA